>JALDXL010000074.1:0-8916 GCA_032155045.1 Nitrososphaerales archaeon | reverse complement strand
GAGGCGAAGGAGAAAGAAAAAGCGAAAGAGGAATGCTTGACCTGTCATTTAGACTGCCAAAAGGATCGTATGCTACAACTTTATTACGTGAATTGATAAAACCAGCAGATCCCATCAAAGCTGGATTTTAGATTGGTTTGTAGATAGATAAAAAAATAAAATATAACTATAATATTTATCTAATAAAAAAGTAAGTTTAATATCCCTTTAAATTACAGTTTTTATGAATTGGAATCCAACGTTTCCACGGTGGAAGGAATAATCAATACTCTTTCAGAATTTGAGAATAATGTTGAGAATATTAGTTCTAGCATTGAAGAATTAAAGAAACATATGCTATCCTATTCGAATAGCGAGGTAGAACAACTACGACAAAAAGTTATTAAACTAGCAAATGAGGAAGCAGAAAGAATTTTAAATGAAGCTAGAAAAGAGTCTGATAGAGAATCAGCCTTAATTCAACAACAAGGCGAGAAAAGTTATAACCAAATAAAAAATAATATCGAAAAAAACTATGACAAAGCAATTGATAAGGTTGTCAATATGATTCTAGGAAGTATAGATGATAATGACCCTAACTCAAATAAACTCTAAATTTATTTCTACTACTACTACTTCTACTTCTACTTCTGTTGTTTATGTATTCCACTTTACAAATATTAATTAATAAAAACATTATAATATCTTGTAATAAAGAGGATGATGATTACTAGAATTGGGGAAAGCTAACAAACCTCAAAGGATTTTTGGTACAGTTAGGGCTTTTTCTGAACGAGGTACAATGCTATCTAAACATGATTTAGAATCGTTTTCTGATTCTAAAACTCTTGATGAATTTGTCACTAGATTAAAAAATACAGCTTATGTTAATTCATTGAGCAAAATTCAACAACCCTTGAATTCCGAAAAAATTGAAAATGCACTAAAAGACGATCTTTTCGATTTCCATTCTTCTATGACCAAAATATCTAAAAAGGATCTTGTAAATGCATACTATAGAAAATATATTCTTTGGAATCTAAAAATTATTTTAAAAAGTAAAGCTTTAGGAAAAACATATGACGATATTTTTCCTTACATAAATATGCACGCAGAAGAATTAATCGGAAGAAGGGATATTATTGTTAAAGCTCTAGTTGCAAAAGATCTTGATGAAGCTGTCTCTGCTTTACAAACATCTGAATTCGGTAGCGATATTGCTGCTGCTGCTCAATTATACAAAGAAAATAATAATATCCAAACTTTTGAACTTTATTTGGATAAAATCTACTATAAAGGGTTGGTGAGTGCTTTTGCTAACATAGGTAAACCTGCTGTTCTTCAACCTTTAGTTTCACTTGATCTAGATTACTATAATGTGTCAAGCACTATTAGAGCTAAATATTGGAACATTCCAGAAGAACATATTAAATCATTAAGAATAGCAACAACTTCTCGTGTAAATGAAGATATTCTAAACAAAATGATACATGCTGATAGTGTAAGACAGGCAATAGCCGAATTTTCTAAAACTGTTTATAAAGATATAGTTCCTAATCAAGGAAATGAAAGTGATATCAGTTTGGTCTCAGAAATAGAATCTAGATTTGAAAAACTAATATATAAAAAATCTATGGCATTGTATGGAAGTATATTTAGCTATGCACCTATGACCGCAGCTATTAAACTAAAAATGATAGAGATCAAAAACCTGGTCGCTATTGCTTTTGGAATTGAACAAAAAATAGATCCAAAAAATATCATAGATCAGTTATTATTAGCTGATTAAATTTTTATTAATATTCCCATTTTTTTAAATAATATTATTATTATTTTTGTCCAATAAATAGATATATATTTATTTTACTTGGTTTTTTTATAATTGATATATTGATAATTAACTAATTAATGATCAATTATTCGTTCTATTGTATTAACTAATTCTCAATTCTCAATTCTCTAATTAACTATTTTAAAATCAATGCCTTTTTCCTTCATAAAGTTAATCAAAAGATCACAATGTTTCTCATTTTCTAGTTCCAAACTCAGGTAAACACCAGCAGTCCCTGCAGGAATATTGGCACTTAGTCTGTCATGAATTACCTCGACGATATTTACATGTAAAGCGGAAATACCATCTACTACTGTCTTTAACGCTCCTGGCTTGTCTGTCAATTGAATAAATATTTTTAACAATCTGTTCATTTGTAAAAGACCTTTTGCCACTACTTGACCAAGCAAGTACATATCTACATTCCCGCCTGATAAAATCGATACAATTTTTTTATTTCTATTTTTATGTCCATTAGCTAGTAAATATGCAAGACTAGCAGCACCTGCAGGTTCTATTACTAGTTTAGATCTTTCCATTAACAAGAACATGGTTTTGACAATGGAATTATCATCGACCACAACAATATCATCTAGATATCTCTTTGCTATTTCATAGGTTAGTTTTCCAGGAGCTTTGACTGCTATTCCATCTGCAATTGTAAATTCTCCTTTTTTTGATTGAAGCGATCCTTTTTCAATGGATTCTTTCATTGCTGGAAAAGCTTTAGATTCCACTCCAATTATCTTGACGTTTCTTTTTTTAGATTTTATAGCAATTGCAACTCCTGCGGCTAAACCACCACCTCCAACAGGAATATAAATTTCATCTAAATCTGGTATATCTTCTAATAATTCTAATCCTATAGAACCTTGTCCTGCTATTACCTCTGGATCATCGAATGCATGAATAATTGTCTTTTTTTCATTTTCTGCTATCTCTTTAGCTGCAGTCCATGCTTCATCGTAGTCATTGCCTTTGAGTATAACTTGTGCATTGTATGACCTTACAGCAGCTATCTTTGCTGGAGATGCGTACATGGGCATTACTATTGTACATGGAACCTTTCTAATTGTTGCTGCATAAGCTACTCCCTGTGCATGATTTCCTGCAGAAGCGGCAATTATTCCATATTTTATTTTCTCTTCAGGTAGTGTTTTAATCTTGTAAAGAGCTCCTCTCACCTTAAAGGATCCAGTTTTTTGAAAAGCTTCATTCTTTAGGTAAACATTTGTACCGATTAAATTGGAAAAGGTATTTGATTTGTAGAGAAGAGTTTTTTTTATAAATTTGTTTAATACTTCTCTACCTTTAATTATTTCATCATAAGTAGGTAGGAAGCTTTTTGTTTCTAAATTTAATTCATTATTCATATCATTATACATTAGATTACATATTTCAATTGTAATTATAATTTGCTATTTTTTTATATTATTACAAATTTTAAATACCCGTAATGACCAAATCTTTTATCTTTTTAAATTTTTTAATTCATTATTCATATATTCAATTATAATTCAATTTAATTCTTTTAATAATTTTGTTATTTCATGTAATTTAGTAACTACAGTTTCAGTATCTTCTTTACTACTGCTAAACTTTTTAGTATCTATATAAGGATCTCTTTTTCCAGTTTTTTTGTTCTTGATAGTTTCAATTTCAAAATATGATACAATTCCTTCCTCACCTTGCATCAAACCATTGTATTCCATTCTTACAGGTGTTATGCGATACAGTTCAATAACCATATCATTTAATTGTGAAATCAACTGTTCTCTTTTGTTTTCGCTGTCTTGAATTTGAGGGAATCTTTTTTCTAATGTCAAAGCTTTCTGTTCAAGATTGTTCATCAAACTACTATTTTCATACATTTTAGTAAATAACTCTTCGAATGAGAGATTATCTATTCCCTGTCTTCGTAATTCTTCTCCTATTATTGTATTTCCTTTATCTGCTAGAGATATAAAAGATTCTGATACGTCTTCATTTAATTTTATTAATTCTTTCTGAATTTTTAAAACTTGTTTATCTACTTTGTAATACTGCAATGTATGAAATTGTATTCCAAAATATCCATAAATATAGAATTTATCAGTGTTACATGTTATTTGAAAGTACATTCTAGACAAATCCTCTGTTTTAAAATTTGAAACATCAGTAAAACTCCAATTATCGTTTAATTTTTCTAAAATTCGTCTAAATTCGTTTACAATTTCTTTAGGATCAAAGGTTTCTGTATTTGTTATTGTCCCGTCTCCAAGCATTACATCTACTTTTTTCATTTGTAATTTTGGTTTTAAAAAACGAACAAATCCTTCATTAACTGTTTCAACTGTTTCATTTACACTTTTAACAAAATAATCATTACCTTTTAGGGGCAACCGCATGTCTTCACATTACAAGTTTCAATACATATAGATTTGTAATAGTGTATACTGATTATGATTTCTTGTTCCTGATTAGTTAATAATTGGTAAATTTGTATTTTATTGTTATTATTTAAGTTATTAAAAAAAACAAAACTAAAATATTATACAAATAATACCTTAAAACATGCCGACAGCATATATTTTAGTTAATTGCACATTAGGTTCTGAGGAAAAAATTATCAGTGAATTAACAAATTTGCCAGATGTCAAAGAAGTAAGAGGAACTTACGGAGTTCATGATGTTTTTGTAAAGGTTAGATCTAGTGATACAGAATCTATGAACAATGCCATAACAAACAAAATTAGAAAAGTGCCTGGCATTACATCTACTGTTACTCTTGTTGTGATAGAGGAACAAGGTGGAAAGGAAAGTCTTTAATTTTTTAGTTTATTATTTTATTTTATTTAATTTAATTTTGTTTTATTTTATTTTACTGTTCTTTAGTTTTCTTATCTTCTGCTTTTATCTTCTTTATCTCGTAAATTATGAGTATTGTGCTTGACAGAATTATTACCCAACCAGTTGTCGCTACGATTATATGATGAATATATACTGGAATCAGAAATGAAAACAATGCTATAGCTGCTCCTATCCACCAACTAATTATTAGAATTTGAAGATTTAATCTCATAACCAATACTTATTCATCCTCTTAAATCCTCATCAAATCCTTTGAAGTGTCCGAGTATCTTACCGCATTTTGAGCATTTATTGTATTCACTAAAATCGAAATCATTGTACTCCCTAAAGGAAAAAGAATCTTCATGTGAACAAAACATCCTTTTAAATAGTTGTATTATGCTTTCCAATAATACAAATTTTTACCATGTTATCATATAATATAAATTAATACCGCTACAAGGGAAGATTGATATGGAATCGATTTATTCAATATCGATTTAAAATTTAGGTACTGTTGAATCTTCGGGTGTTGTATTTGGGTGTTGAAATGTGGGTGTCAAAGGAATATCTAAACCTTCAACACCCACTATTATGAATACTTCATCAAATCAACAGTGTATCAAACTGTTTGATAGATTTAGAACATAGTAAAATAAAAGATTGTTGATTTTTGGGTGTTACAGTGGCTACAATATAACACCCGTATATGAAAGTAGTACCAATACTACAGTAGCAATCAAAAGTAAAGTCAGTTAAGTTTTAAAAAGTTGGTGTTGATTTTCGGGCAATAAAATAAATTTATTATTCTTCTCTACCAAATGCAAGTCTGATAAATATCATAGGTGTCATTTGTAGATAATCTAATAGTTCATGAAAATAATCAGCGTTATATCTATTTAATCTGTATATAGGTATCCCTCATTATTGTGTTTAAATCTAGGCTATGAATTTAACCATAATTTAGAAAATATGGAATTCGCAGATTAAAAAAACGATATTTTATGATGAATTTAATAAGAACCTATATTTTCATTCTGTAACAGCATTGATGATTGGTTTTGAGATTGTTTTATCACAATATAATGCTTTTAAACTTTCTATGAAACCTTCTGATGAGTCCATTTAGGTAGTAAGTAAAATGAGGACAAACTTTATTATTTTCAATTTTTGAGGTATCAATAGTTTTCAGATCTAGTTTTTTATATCCATTTTATTACTAAATCCACTTTTGTTATGCATGAGATCTAATTTTATATTCACATTATTTTTCCACATAAAAATCAACAATCTTTTATTCTACTTTCTCACTTATTATATTACACTTAAACAAAATCGTCAATGAGCATGTAATCTGCATGGGTGTTAAAGGAATAAGAACCTGAAACACCCTAAAATCAACAACTTTTTAAATAAACCTCTTTTAGTATTGATTGCCAACAACAACGTATCTTACATAACTTGTTGTGGGTGTTAAGTAATCTGTTTACACTTTCATTTAACATCCACATTTCAACACCCAAATACAACACCCAAAGATTCAACAGAACCAATAATTTTAATTAATTTATTAAAAATTAAAAAAGTTCAAGAGCTGGAATATCGCTTCCAAATCTTTTCTAAAAAAAAGAGTTATCTCTGTAATTTCCAGATCTTGGTAATTGCATTTCCATTCTGATCTATTTCGTCTGCTAATACTCCAATTGTATTTTTCAATACTGATAATCCGCCTTCTGCATCGTTTGTATCAAAAGTAACAGATCCCAAGTTTCTTAGTTTTCCGTCGTTATCCATTTTTCCAACTGTGCTAAAGGTATATTTTGCTACTTCATTATCAAATGCTATTATCAATCCCTGACCTTCGCCATACCAATAACCATCATCCTTTAAAGTGGTCCATACTGTTCCAGATTCCCAAACAGGAATATTTCCATTTACTGTTCCATTACCTGACCAGGATATTTCAAATTGATGTTTATCAATATCTGATATTTTCATGGATTCACTCTGTGACTTTGATTCAAAAATTAAGTCACCTATACTCACAGAAAATGGGTTGTTTATTGATGGTGTAGTAGAAGCTGTCATATTGTTAGTATTTGTCTCAGTCTGTGCGTTAACCATAGTTATTGATGCCAACAAAAAGAGTGGCATAATCAAAATTCCTAAACTAGCTAAATGTTTCATTGTTTCTTATTAAAAAATCTGGAATAAATATATTTTTTTTTAAGTTTAAATAAATACACAGAAACATAGAGAGCTAGCTAGAATACTTCTCAAGAAAGATGTGTATCACTTGATCCAAGTCAATACATTTTAATTTCATTATTTTTCAGAAATAATATGTACTCTTTTATTATTAATGTATCCTAACGATTTAGAAAATATATTGTTTCTATACTAATAGTAAAAAATGAAAACGATAAAAAAACTAAAATAAATTAATGAATTTATACTCTAATTAATACTACTTATTCTTTATTTCAATTGTATTGTAATAGCTTATTGTTATCTGTTTTTTCTTTAACTAAAATAATTGAATTAATCTTCTTTCGTAATTCGGTTAATAAAATAGGTTTGTATATTACTTTTTTTTCAATATCTGGTATGTAGTTTTTTAATTGTTGAATGTATTCGATATTAGCAGTGATAAAACAAATCAATACTCTATCATCGATTTTTTTTAATTTTTGATATAATGTTATTCCATCAATATTAGGCATTTTCAGATCCAATAAAATTAAATCATACTCATATTTTCTAAATGAGTAGAGTACATCAATCGGATCTGTAAAAGCATCAACTTTATAACCATCATATTCTAAAAATAATTTAAATAGATTATTTATATCACGATCATCATCTATTATCATTATTTTTGCATTTTTATACATTACACTACACATTAAAATAATTATCATCTTAGTTTATTAAGGTTTAAGATAATTTGGTTTAAATCTAACTAATGATAATTGGTTCTGTTTAAATTTTCATAATATAAATATAAATGATAGTGTTAAAATACAACTCAGAAATTATATCAGATTTTATCAATAAACTTTTGAGTAAATGTATACATTATATTGTGGATGATGAGAGAATAAATAATGTAATGGAATTTCTAGATTATTTAGGTAGATTATAGAACTATTTATAAAAATATTTTATAATGAATATATAAGAAAAATAAAATTTAAAAAAATAAAAAAGAAAAATAAATTAATGATTATGATTATTTGTTTTATAATATAAATACTCACTAATATTATCATCAATAAAAAAAAGGTCTATATTATGGTAATAAAAGAATAATATTTATAATTAATAATAAAATGTTAATTTATCAACAATACTTAAATCATGATATATTAAATTTAGAGGATATCTCTAAATAATAGGATTATATTGCGATGCTATGAGTTTACTAGTGCTTCTATTTAAGCGAGCATGTATTTTGTGTTTATATAAAATAAATATTAAATGTTATTATAATCTAAATTTAGATACAAGAAAAAATTGTCTTTCTATAATAAGAGTATATTTTTATTTGTTATTGTTCTCTTTCTTTCTGCCCCCACCACTAGATGTTTTTCCACCTTTGCTTGCTACTCTTTTTCTTGTTTCTTTGTCTGCCGCTTCTAATCCACGTTCCTCATGCGGAGCATTGCCACCTTTGCTTGCTACTCTTTTTCTTGTCTTTTCATCTGCGGCAGCTAAGCCTCTATTGGCATTATTCATTATGCGATAACTGTTTACATAGTTAATAATAATTGGGGATAATTTTAGTAATTCATCGATTTGTCAAAATTATAAATTATTGTGTCTTCCGATCTAATATAAATCATTAGAAAATAATAAAATATCTCACATGGAGAGTTTTGAAATATGTGATAAGGTTTTTTAAATCAATGTGTTTTAATATACAGTTCTAACAACTATAGTTATCATTGACTTCTACAATTAATTGTTGTTAGACTATGACTATTATAATACTAAGATAAAGTTTATAGTACACAATTTAAATGATATGTAATCTAATTTATTTTACACATTTATATAATCAAATTTAGGATCAGATCTTATTTTACGATATGATAAAATAACATTTCACAATATTGGATTATTGCTATTCAATGGGAAGAGGTTCGTTGAGGCTCATGCTCTACACATGTCCCCTAGTTTGGTTTTTCAGTCCAAAGATCTCCAAACAGAACCTCTATGTATCTATAAAGACAATATACTTAAATAAAGTTATAGTATAGTAAGTTTCTATTATT
>JALDXL010000073.1:0-8936 GCA_032155045.1 Nitrososphaerales archaeon | reverse complement strand
ATATTAACATTGATTAAGATTTTAAGCAATTATAACTATATTTTATTAATTTATATGAGGTATTTTTTCAAAAAATCTTATCACTATCACCATCTAAAAAATTCTCTATTTTATAGGATTTAGGTATACCTTTTTTTAATTCATTTTCTTTCTTATGCCAATTCCAGTTTGGATTTTATTAATTAAGATTAAATATAAATTAGTGATAAAATTTTAAATAAATTAATCCAAAAAAAATAACTGATGAAAAAAGTGAATTACATAATTTTATACTCTAGCATGATAATTAGTTTTTTATTCCTATTTAGTTTAATTGGTTATCAAGAATCATTTGGTACGACAAATACCACATTAAACGTTACTAACAACACATTATCTAATCTATCAAAATTTCCTACTCCAAACAATATTTCTTTTTCCAATTATGAAGACAAAGATAGAATTTTTAAAATGCTTTACCCTTCTGATTGGGAGTTACATACTGAGAATTCCGAGGACCATACTGTTGTAAGTTTTAAACCAAAAAATTTAGATATTCATGTTAGCGTTACAATAACTCCATATTCTGAATATAAATTGAAGAAATATGAAGATAAAGAATTTAAAGAAAATAACAATTATACTCTATTAGGATATTATCGAAATAGTACTACAACACTAGGAGGTCAACCTGCCCTAAAGGCAATCTATTTAACACAATATACTCCAAATATAATTGAAAATAAATTTGGAAATAAATCTTCCAATTTAAAAGGTTTGATAACTGCTACGTTCGTCGAACCAAAAAATTCGTTCTATGCTGTAGTATATTTTGCTCCTCCCAAGTTATTTTCTTATTATCTTCCTACAATAGAACAAATGATAAAATCATTTCAATTTTAAAAATTCGATTTAATTATTAGATATTAGATAATTAAAATATATTAACGACAAATACATATGCTTTATAAAATCTGGAGGAATGCAAAAAAACTACTTTTTCATGATCAATTTGAAAATTAATTCATAATTATTATGACATTTTAGATATATTTTCAAAATATACAATACTATTAAAAAAACGAAATTATTTTTCATATTATCTTGTCAATCATCAAAATAATTACAATAACATATTTCGTGGAATTATGAATAAATATAAAAAATCAATATTATTTTAATTATAAAAAAATTTCGAGATATTCGAATTTTCTTGCAGAATTATATTTTTTATAAATATTTCGAATTTCTATCTATTTCCTTTGATAAAGA
Source organism: Nitrososphaerales archaeon (assembly GCA_032155045.1). Lineage (GTDB taxonomy): Archaea > Thermoproteota > Nitrososphaeria > Nitrososphaerales > Nitrososphaeraceae > TH1177. The sequence goes on along the minus strand of JALDXL010000073.1, from coordinate 7,685 downwards.
CCAACTTAATACTATTCTGATCCCTACAATAACTGCCAGTGTTGTAAGTTCATTAAATGAAGGTACAATAATTGTTTTTAAAATATTGCTACCTATTTCAAAACCTATTGCTAAAAGCAAACCTCTAGCTAAACGAAGTCTAATTGATTCGTTAGTTATAGTTTGTTCCTTTGATGATTTGAGCAATATTTTTAGAAATGAAATTAAAGCAAGAATAACAGAAATCCCGATTATTAAACCAGCTGTAATATCTATTCCTAATGTTAGATAATTTACAAAAGGAATAAGGATAGTTTCTCTTATTTGTTCAGAAAACGTGTGATACTGAGGTTCCTCTTGGACAACTGCTATTAAATCTTTTATCAATAATCTATCATAATATTGAATAAATAAGATAGATAAAAATTACTACAATAGAAAAAGATTAATAATAAAATATTCAATGTTTTAATAATAATTTCAATAATTTATATTAACTTTATACTTAATACAAATTAGATAATTGTTATTGTATATCAATTATTATTTCTAGTATTGGAATTGAGCATGTTTCAATATGATATTCAAAATTTTAGAAATTTATAGAATATATTTCCTATAACAATAACCTTTTTTATTCATTATACTAATAATTTCATGTGAAGGATAGATTATTTATATTAATTATCTTTTCTTTTCTTTTAATTATCATATTAATTGCACAACAACTGCATGAACAAGCATTATCAGAAAATCACCCTCTATGGTCTATTGGGGAGAATATGCCTACAGCAAGAACGGAAATTGCAGCTACCATTATAGATGATCATATTTATGTCATCGGCGGATTTGACAAAACTGGTAAAGTATTAGATACAGTAGAAGTTTATAACATTGAGACTGATTCTTGGAAGACAGTAGCCCCTTTACCACAGCCTCTCCATCATGCTGCCGCAACCACATTTAATGATAGTTTGTATGTAATAGGTGGGTATACAAATAGTAATTGGCTACCTTCTAATAGATTATTTATTTATGACCCTAAAAATGATACATGGAGCGAGGGACCTCCTATGCCTACAGCTAGAGGAGCTCTATCTGCAGCTTTTGTAGATAAAATGCTTTTTGCTGTTGGTGGTGAAGGAAAGAATAGAATTATGAATATAAACGAAGCTTATAATTTAAAAACCAATGAATGGATAACAAAATCATCAATGCCTACAGCAAGACATCATGCTGCCTCAGCAACTGTAGATGGAAACGTGTACATAATTGGAGGAAGAGTAGCAGGAGCATTGCCAATTAATAATGTGAATGTTACTGAAATGTATGATACAGAAATGGATAAATGGGCTATACTCGATCCAATCCCGTCAAAAATAAGTGGAAGTAGTGCAGCTTCAATTAACAATACTATCTATGTATTTGGAGGCGAGGATATTACTAAAACATATAATTATAATGAAAAATACAAAATTAAAACTAATAAATGGGAATCTCAAGAACCTTTACCTACTGCGCGTCATGGATTGTCTGCAATATCTTTTAATCATCAGATCTATGTTATAGGTGGTGGACCTCTGCCTGGCTTGAGTGTGACGAATGTTAATGAAATTTTTTATGTTAGAAAATAAATCCATCTTCAAATTCTACCAAAATATTTATTTGAAACAACATTCTTAATAATAAATAAAAATTCAATTAAAAATAAATCATTAAATATATTATTTAAAATTATGACAACTTAGGTTAAAGTTAAAATATTATTATAATCTTAATATTTTTTCAATAATTGAAAAAGGAGACAAGGATCTATAAATATTGCAAAGAGATAGAGTTTATCTTATAATAGATATTTTAACAAAATTAATAGAGTATGGAGAAATCAATCAATCATCTTTATTGTTATATTGTAGATTAAACCTGACTAAGCATAAAGAGATATTAGATGAATTAGAGAGAAATAACTTTATTATAAAAAAACATACAAACGAAGGCAAAAGGTTTATAATTTCTTATTCAATTACTTCTGAAGGAATTGAATTTTACAAGAAAATTTTAGAACCTTATGAAACATTCTTTCCACGAAAATAATTTTCATATTGTGTAAATATATAATTAAATAGATATATCATTTAAGTTCATTATTACGTTTATGATACAATAAGTTAATAGTATGAGACAATTAAATAAATCAATGATAAACAGACTCTAAATAATCTTTTACACATCGAAAGACTTGTAATGAATATTATATCTTTTATTATTAACCTATAAAATCTATTTTAGTGCAATTTATTACAAAAATCTTCCCGTGATACAAATCTCAAATAGTTTATTCTATCTAACGACATGAAATACAACTTCTCGTATTAGTTCAGTTAATTTTAGAAATCAATTATTTATTCACGATTAGCTATTTTTATTTTTTATTGAAAGTAATATCTATATTTTATTTCCTAATTGTGAAATATAAAAATAAACTATTATTATATTATTAAAGAATAAACATATTATTGATACATAATAAAAGTTGACATCAATGTTATATAATGTAATTGAATTCACTTTATATTCAATATTTTTATATGATTCTTAGTTAAAAAATGAATATAACAAATTCTCTAATCATTTTAGCTGCGATAATGTTGAGTAGTTTTTTGGTATTTAGTACCACAACAACAACACCGCCTACAATGAACGTTTTTGCAGAATCAGATGAATATGTAAAAGAAACAACTTCTGATTATCCATCAGACAATGAAAATGGATATTTACCAATGATGAATAACGATTATGAAGACGGATCTCCTATGATAGAACCATTTACTCCTGAGAGATACGGTGGGTATTATAGTCATTATGAAAGTGAATTTTATTTGGATCAATATAATGATGGCAGTCCATACAGTGATGGCAATCCTTATCGTGATGGCAATCCATACAGCGGTGCCAATTAATAATATTAAATGATTCAAAATTAGTAACTATATTTTTATTTTTTGTATTAATAATTTAATGTGATAAAAAAGTCTAATAAAAAATTTTTATCAAGCATTGAGAAAATAAATATTGAGATTTAAATTAACAGTTACTCATCTTGTAAAATATCTTCTGAATTGATTTAAAAAATATCTAACCAGAATAAGATATAAATGCTCGTCTTTGACCTTGATATTTGGCAAGGGACTATAGTAAATGAATCTTTTTGGTATATCTCCATGTTCTTAAAAATTCTATCTCTCTTTTAATCAGATCTGACTAATTTGATTCATTTGTAATACGATATTAGATTCTATTAATGGCACCGTATAATTTATTTATATTGTCATAAAATTAATGACAAGAAAATATTGTTTTATATTCTAATAGAGCATGCGATATATAGACACTTATGTAGAAATAAAAATATTTTAGAATTAAACTCAAATAATCAATTAAACCAAAAAAAAAAAAATTAAAATTTAATAAGTTATATCATATTCAAAATGGAAAAAGGTTTTTATAAAACTGTTTGACATTAATGCTATTATATCCTCCTGATTAAAATATTAAGATAGTTTGCCTCTGAAATCTATTGTAAATGATGAATATGTGTAGTCGGAAAAGAGTACAAAAACTAAAACAATTCCTTGAAAGAACAAGAACCAATTAAGAATTAACGAGAAACTGATGAAACTTCTAGATTTTTACTTCTTTTTTGTTCATAAATCTTTCTGCTTTCGTTGATTTTCTCATCAATATATTTCTTAAAATCAATAGAATGTTTAAACAACGAGTAAAATTCAATATTATTTTCTTTGAACAGATCTTCTGCACCTTGTTCTCTATCAATTATACAGACTATTCCAGAAACATCCAAACCCAATTTTCTTATTGGATTCAAGGTTTTGTTTATTACGCTTTTACCTGTAGTTATTACATCATCCACTATGACGATTGGAGATACTGGATTTCCTTCAAAATAAGCCAACGGTCCGTCAGACTGAGGTCCATGTTTTTTTGGTTCTTTTCTTACAAAAAATGCTGATAAAGGGTCAGATTCAGTCAGTGAACTTTTTAAACATATTGCAGTAGCTAATGGAATTGAACCTGTTTCTATTCCGCCTATGGATTTAACCTGAAATTTTCTAACCTTTTTCAAAAGAAGGTCACTAATTATATCTAATCCTTCTGGATCTAAAATACAATTTTTCGAATTATAATAATAATGACTTAACTCCCCACTCGAAAGCTTAAATGGTTTATCATAATCCGATATTAGGATTGCTTTTTTTTTAATAAGATTTTCTAATATCTTTTTATTATTCACTAAAATTCGTCACTTCTTTTATCTACTATATGTTGTGTTATATTGTTATCTATTATTTTCGTTTTCAGTATCTAAATTCAATTTGTGAAAGACTTGTAGTTTAATTTATTTTTAAAACACCGTGTAATTAATTTATAATTACAAAATGCCGATAATAATATAAAACCAATAAAAATACGAGGAGCATATAAAATAATTTTTAAAATATTAAATATCCTTGATTTTTTAAATTTCAATATTATATATTACAAAATAATAAAAGTATTTATAAAAATATAGATAATTGTACTAAAAATCAGAATTTTTTTAAATATAAATAGATTGACATAAATATACTTGTATCATTTCAGCTAATAAATGAACAGAACACTAATGACATATATGTTCACAGGGATAATCTCATTCTCTGTCTTTCTAACAATAATTATTTCACCGTTGTCCTTAAATGCTCAAACCCAAGAAACTTCACCACAACCATTAGCAATAAGTCCATCATGCGGTCAGGTTATAACACAAAATGTTATATTAACTTCAAATCTGAATTGTGCAGACAGTGATGGTCTTATAGTTGGTGCAAGTGATATTGTTATTGATCTTAATGGACATACAATAACTGGACCAAACTCAGATCGAGATATTAAGACTTCAAGTAAAGTAGGGATAAGTGTACCAAATTTGAACAATGTAGTAATTAAAGATGGTACTATTGAAGAATTCCAAGCAGGTATACTAATGACAGGTTCTCAAAATGTTGAAGTAAACGGAATAGTTTCTAAAGATAATCAAATAGGTTTATTCAATACTGGTGCAGGGTTAATTAATATACATCTATCCATAATTATGGACAATCAAATTGGTATTGCAGGACATTCAACACAACAAAGCACTATAGAAGATAATATAATTTTCCAAAATACTTTGGCAGGAATCACTTTAGTAAATTCTGATAATTCTGTCATTACATTGAATTCAATTACCAAGTCTGGAAATGGTATTTATATAGATAATCAGAGCACTCAAAATAAAGTTAACTTTAACAATGTTCTTTTGAATACCATAGATATAAACAACGCTAATGGATTGCCAGTAAATACCAATGCCAACACATATGATCAAAATAACTGCATGACATCAAATCCAAGTGGTATATGTATTGGTAAATAATCTATAAAAAACTCTTTATTTTATGTTTTCAAAGTTACAACGATTCAATTTTAATATTAAATTGTAATATATCTTTAGTATATTTATACGATGTTTAGAATGGATTTTATTTTCGAGATTTATTTATTAGAGTGATTTAGAAAATGTGTTGTAAATTGTCTTATCAATCATCTCGAAATTCTACACGAATATTAGATATAACATATAATCTAGTAAGAGGATAAATAGTGCATAATAGCTCTAATGAATATCTTAAGTTTAATACTGAAAATAATTTAGCAATTTGTTTCCTTATGATCCATACTAATATCACTAGTATAATAAATTAAATGATTTAAAATTTATCGAAAATAAATCTTTTTTACTTTATCGTATTGGATAGAAAATGAATAGTTTTCTTTTGCGAATTTATGGAATTCTTTATCAAAACACAATGTATTCATATTGTCATCCATAGTAACATTAAAAAACTTGCACGACGATCTATATCGTAGTATTATAATTTCAAATATCTATTCAAAATATGATTTAATGAATCAAGCGCTTGTTCTGGGTTTATATGATTTCTTATATCTCTTGCTTTTTCGTCTGCATCCCAAATATCTTTTTTGCAATTATAATTTTTTTAAGTGAAAATACAAGTCATAATTTATTTTTGCAAAATTATGTGCACAAATTACTAATTAAATATTAAATAACACAGATAACCAATAGACGAAATAACTGATAATATCACAACACTTGACAAGTTATTTAGAGAATTTTTTTCCTATTTTTAAACTATAAAGCAAAGATCTATAAATGATTTCATAAAAATCTAACTTTATATGTCAGAACGCATGGGTTCTGAACTAAAATTGAATGAAAAGGCATCAAAATATATTTACTTATTATATCTAACTCATTATATAATTAATTAATGTTGTAATATTATAATCAAGATTCATCGGTTCATTTTTTTTTAAAAAATATGTATTGAAAATATCTTTTGTAGTTGTCTACAACTACCAGATTCTATTTTACCCTCCATATTGTTTATGTACATAACACCATTTCCATGATCTATTAGGCAAAGCAATCATTACTGGATGTCCTGTGTCTTTATGATGTTTGGTTGCATGAATTCCTGGAGAGGAATCGCAACATCCAACATGTCCACATATAAGACACATCCTTAAAGCAACCCAATCAGAACCTTCTTTTTCGCATTCCTCGCAGCCTTGAGTATTTGGATTTATCTTATCTTCTTGAACTCCTTCAAAATGTTCGCAATCTTTTTGCATGTAATTACATATAAAAAATTTTATTTAAAGATTTGAATTTTACTATTATTATTAATATTTAAAAAAGATCCTTGAAAGTAAAGCTTTCTAATAAAAAAATGGTCTGTTAGTTATTTGACTAAAAAAAATATTTCATATTATTTTAAAGAATTATTGGCCCAAATCAAAAGATCTATTTTTTACTAATACAACTTATTTTTTAATTGTAATGCTTATGATATTGGATAAATAATATTATAGTATCAATTTTACAACTATAATATCTAATATTATCTTGAAATACAAAAGGAGCGACTATCTAATATTTGAAAATATGGGATTAACTTGAAAGTTTAGAATAAACAATTGAGTAAAGAAAAACAAAAAAAATGACTCAAGAGCTTCATTTTTGTTTACTAGGGTCATAGAGAATTTTATTCTTATTTGCTGCTATATTGTCCATTACTGGTTCTCGATCATTCAGAGATATTTTCATACTTGAATCATCTAATTGATTTGTATCAGAAAATGATGGAACATGATCTAGTTGATTTCTATCTTTTAATTCAGCATCAACCATATCTTTTATTTGATCTGCTGTAACCATTACTGTTTGTTGTTCTTTTTTTAAATTAAGTTCTGATTTCTTTCTGGTTCTTGATGATGTTGATTGTTTTATTTTCTTCTTCGCTGAACCAGTTGGGTTATCCTGAACTGATTTTTTTAATTTCTTTGTTACTGATTTTGCTACATCTCTAGCTAGTGGAAAAGAGACACCTGATCTGCTCATAGTTTGAGCAAGTCTATTTGTATCAAATTTCTCCTTTCTGCCGCTTGATCTTTTTAGGATAATATTTTTTTTATTTGCACTTAACTTTGATTGACTCGTTTTATTAGAACTTGGTTTGTTTGAAATATTTTTTTTATTTGCACTTAACTTTGATTGACTCGTTTTATTAGAACTTGGT
>JALDXL010000072.1:0-9021 GCA_032155045.1 Nitrososphaerales archaeon | reverse complement strand
CTTGTATGTTACTAAGATTTGTCAGAAACGGAACATCTACTATTGTAGTTATGTACTCTTTGTATTTGTATTTTTTTGGCTTGAGTTTATGGAATACTACTAAGACTTTAGTTATTATCAAAGACAATAAAAGAAGTTATGTTTCTATATGGAATCTTACTAAGATTTGGTTCTTCTCAAATCTACAATAAAAGAAAAAGAATCTCTGCATTCATCATAAAAATGAAACTGTTATTCAGATTGGAAACCATAATTATTGGTTATGAATAGCAATCGAACCAATTCACAAATCTATACTAAAGGAGAGATGAAATTAACTAACAGCACCAATATTTCAATCTATTAATTAATAACACAATTAAAAAATCAAAGAAAGATTATATTCTACTAATAGAAGTTTTTAAGAATGAGCTATTAATAACAACATTAAATAGCATCTAATTAAAATATTAGATAAAAGATTTTATAAATAGTCAATTATACGCTTCAAAAAATGTAATAATTGTTTAATATTATCTAGACTAAATTTTGATTCTTCAAAAAATAATTGTAAACTCATTCGTGCACTCGTTATATCACCTCGATCTAACGCCGAATTTACATCATCTAATTCCTTGTCTAACTGTTTTTGAAGATTTTGCATTTTTTTATAAAAAATTTTATTATTAACATAGAAATTATTTATCAATTTTTCTAATTCTTTCAAAAGTTCCTCTTTTTTGAAATTATCCTCTTTTTTTCCAAACATCTGTAAAAGTTTGTCGTATTTATTTAATTTCCAACCATGATTTTCTGTTAAATAATCTATCTTAGTTTTAATTATATTACAACTATTATCTATATGCATTAAATCTTTTTGAAATATTTCATTAAAATTTTTACATCTATCTCTAAATTCATTTTGAATTATAGTATTATTATTAATTTCATAAAATGGTAATAATACATCAATGATCTTTATATGTATAATTTTGATTTCAAATAATAACTCTTTTAACACTATCTTGGAATTATTATCTAAATATGATATTAATTTGATTACAATATCCAATAATTTTTCCAAATTAGCTTCAACATCATTTTGTTCTGGATCGTTTTTAAACTTCAATATAATATAATATAATAATAATAAGAATTAAAGAAGTTTTTGAATAATAAAATTTAGTTATTATTCTAAATTTTCAATCCAGAATTTAATTATCATATTCTTGTTTGTCTATTCTCTTCCAAAATAAACAACGAGTAAATTATGGAATATTGAATGGCCGTATTTTCATTTCTAATTTAAACATTTTAAGATACTTATATAGTAGCTATCCTGGATTCTTATTTTAGGATTTTCTTTATATAAATACATTATTATTGAAGTACAAGATAGTATTCATTTTTATTTTGTCTCAGCTGCTTTATTATTACGACCGAAAAAAATGGGATTTGAAATAATTCTTGTTCCACATGATGGTTCTAATATGAGTAATAAGGCTTTGGATAGAGCAGTAGAAATTGCTAAATTAACTAAAGATTCACAAATAATAATAATTCATGTTATTCCAGAAATACCAACTCCAATTTTTTCAAGTCCTCTTAGATCTCCTGAAACAGGTGAAGTAATTACTTTTTCAGAATATATGTTAACTATATATCAAGAAATGGAATCAGAAATGAGAAAAAAATTAGAAGAGAAAAAAAATAAATACAGTTTAGATAATGTAATAATAGATATCGTAATAACCATTGGAAATCCTTCTGAAAAGATATTGGAATATGCATCTCATATAGAAGCCGATCTTATTGTAATTGGTAGCATTGGAGTAACTGGTGTTACAAAATTTTTTAAAGGTTTAGGAAGTGTATCAAGAAATGTATCTGAAAAAACTTCATGTCCTGTTTTAATTGTTAGATAATTTTCCTGTTTTACAATTTTTTAGATATTAATTATCTGCATAAATACAATTACGATTTATTTAATCAACTATTGTTTAATAAAATATGAAATTATATGAATATTTATAAATAGTATCTTCTCTTAAGGCACTTATGATGCACGAATTAGTAATCTGATATTAAATTAAAGTAAAAAACGTATATCTTTCCAAATATAAGATTTATCAATTAAAGGATCATTCTAAGAACTAATATCTATTTTGTAGATAAATCTATTTTTTTTCCATTATTTGTATAAATCATAAAAGCTAATAATAAGTATTTTTGTTAGATTACGTAGCTTAAGTAATCATAAAATGTTAAAAATTGTGGCTACATGATAATATTTTATCAATAATGAGGCAATATTTATACTTCACATACAGTATTCTGTAATATTGAAAGATTCACCTATCATTGTATTGTAGAATCCATAGGTAATAATATATCAATAAAAATTATTCTAAACACCTATCAAATATTCTTTTAAATAGGTTTCTGTTAATTAAAGATAAATTTTCCAACTCATCGTAATTGAATAGCAAATTCATTCTTGCATATTATATTATCAATTCTAATTTAGGTCACGTACTCTATCTATTTAACTACAATTATTTTTAATATGAAGCTACTGAAATATTTGATCTAATTTTAATCTAGATTTATATTTTTTATTCCTTGGTCTTGTCCTTAATCTATAACCACAACAAGGACACCAAAAGCCTTCCCATTTAATAAAAACTTGACAAACTTGACATCGTTTTTGTCCGGCTAAATAACGACCAATATTAGATGGTTTTATTGCCTTGTGACGTAGGCAAATCCCTTTGCATACCATTTTTGAGTAGCCTAAGTTTATTATTAAGAATCAGTATGTTTAAACGTAAATAAAATAGTTGAAGATTGAATTTACGTTAAATTCTAAAGAAAATACGATTCAATCTCATTTAATCTATCTATGGACCCATCGCATTTAAGCAGATCTGAAAATTCATTTTCAGTTCTTATTTTTTGTAGAAAAGAAACAACTTCTTCATTATTTACACCATGTTTAATATCGTATTTTATTCGCATTTGAACTTTGTGTATTCCGCCATATCGTTTATACATTCTTCGTTCAAATTTGGTAGCCTCAGGTGAAAGTCCCTTTACATGTTTTATTATCGTTTTTTCCATGTTTTTCACATGCCAGTCTCTCATAGGAAAACTATTTTGCATCAAAAAAATCAATGTACAATACTATAAAGCACTATATAATACAACCTATCAATTAGTATTCATTTTTACCATTTATTTTAAATTTCTACTTATAATTATAATTTTTTATTGAAAAAAATATTTTATCACAATAAATTCATTTTTATTGAGCTTAATATCAGTATATGTGTATATTATAATTAGATTAACTTTAAATCAAACGTTATGTATTAAAAATTTTAAAAATGATGAATAATAGTTCAGAAAACAATTTCTGAATACAATATTACAAGAAATATTTTAATATTTGCAGTTTTTATAAATATGCTATAGTTTCAAACATAATGACTTAAAATATTTTAATAAAATCCAAAATAGATTTGTTTACAATAAAAAATTAAATTTAATTTAAATAAATTATTACTGTTCTTTAATAGCAGATTTTACTTTATCTGCAAGCTCCTCTGGTATTTCTTTAAACCCATGAGCACTATTCGCATGTTCTTTAATTTTTTTCATAATATCTTCTTCTGAATCGCCAGTTGTTGTCCAATTACAATTTACACCAACGTCAGAGCATCCAAAACTTTTTGTCATATTATAATAAATATAATAATCTATTTAAGGATTCTTAGATTTTATTTTAAACTTTTTAAAAAACATCAATCGATTTGAATATAATCAATTGCTTATAATATAAATAAATAATCATATGGTTAAATAAACTAATAGAGTAAACTAGGCTTTAAAAATATAAACATTAATAAAAAATTTTTGTAGTGTTTCAAGTTTTTTCCAATATTACATTATTATCCTATTAGCAATGATAATATTGAAAGCTTTAATAACATTATTAATTATTATTATGTTATTTTTAATTTTAATATTATTATGAAAACGGGTTTTTCTTGGTATGGAAAATGAGATTATTAAAAGCGTTATTACTATACAGCCAAAAATAGCTTCTGTGGTAAATGTCATTATAAGCTTTATTCTATAGATAGATATTTTCAAATTAATATCAAATCATATGAATACAAAAGATTGAAAATAATATAAAAATTTGGTAATTAATCGTGTTTTGATTAATTAGTTATTTGGTCAAAATCGTTACTGTGTATAGGATATAAAATCGAATTGTTTTTCAATATTACATTACCAATTGCCTCAATAATTCTAGTAGAATATCCGAATGCTTTTGAAATTTTCAATGGACTATTATTTGTTTCTATTGATATATTGTTATTTGTCAAATATATTACTATTTCGATAAAGTCTTCAATATCTTTCCATTTTAATTGATATTCTGAGGCATTTTGAGTCATTCCAATCCATCGTAAGCTATTAAACCATTTTCCCGAAAGATTTTGAACAATTTGTTGGTTAGGAAGTATAAATGGAACAGATATCTGAAGTATTTGATTATATTTTTGTTCATCTCTTTTTTCGTTTGATATTTTTTTCAATTTTGAAAATATTATCTTTCCATTTTTTGTAGATTTGTATCCTAATTTAGTTTTATAGATTAATCCTAGTTCTTTTAATCGTTTTAAAGACCTTGATAAAATTTCCTGATGCAGATTTAATCTGATCTTAAATCCATTAAATGAAAATATAGCAATAGTGTTATCATCTTCATTCTCCGACAGAATTTTTAGAATATCAATGTCAGTTTTTCGAAGATCAGCAATAGAGATAGAATCTTCTTCATCTAATCTCTCTTTATCAGATTCCTCTACTACAATGAATGTATTATATTTATTATTTTGATATTCCTTATTATTACTTTTAGTTTGTGTTTTTAATTTAATCATATTAACTATATTAATGTAAGTCTATATAAATCAGTAAGTGGTTATTATTATACCAACTAACTATCTAGTAAGTTATAAAACTATTAAAAGAATACAAATTATGATTGATTGTCTATTAACATAACCAACAAGTTTTAGTAATGCGATTATATCTATCGATTAAAAGGATTATTTTTAATAGATAACCATATAAATTACTGTTATAATCATAGACTACTATTGGTTTTTTAGTAATTTTAGTCTTTTACTATTTCATTATTATTGACTAAATTTAATAAAAAAACAATATAAAAATTAATAACTAGAATCTACTAATAATATCGATTTTTAAAATTAAACTAAAACCTTAAAATTGAAAAGTTAGACATTTAGACATGGGTCTAATAAGTAAAATTGCAGGGTATTTTTTTGGTCTAATCATTGTTTTATTAGGGTTTCTTTGGATTGTATCGACAATGTCAATATCTGTAATATTAGTAGGATTGATCGGATTGTTAATGGTTATTGGAGGATTGGGAATTATGTATTTAGGTCATAGGTCAGATAGAATAAAGAAACAACAACTATTACAATAAAGAAAATATTATACAAAATTCCAATATATTAGAAGATAGACACTAACCATTCTAATGTTCAACTTCCATTTTTATTATAAATTTTTTAACATATTTAAATATGTTATTATACAAGAAATAACTAAAAATATCTTTTAGATTTTCTTATTTGTACTACAATCATTATTATATTTATTTTCCAAATAATTTAATATTTAATAAATATATTTAGACCCAATCAAGTCTTCTATACCCGAGATCATAAATTATTGAACCAGTTATGTTAATTTTACTATTTTCCTATAATTTAAAATACTATTAATTACGATATTGAACAAATTAGTATTTATTTATTAAATCAACCGTAATATATTACCATCTTGAATAAGTTTTTATTCTATTATAATAGAAAATATGGCTATTGTTTTATGTTGATTGATATTTTAAAAACAGAACCTATAATTCTAAAAATAAGAAAAAATTGGAAGATTATTGTTATAATACAAATAATTACCAAAAATTTGTTTATCATAAATAATTTATAATCAAAGAATTACTGTAATTCTCTGATGGCAATTTTTTTATAGATGTTTGATGGTATTTTTGTTTTTTTGTTTCACTATTATTATAGTCATAATATATATTATTATACAATATTACTTTGATGATTTAGAAAGAAAATCCATGAATCCATCTAGATATCTGAAATGATAAATATAGTAATACCATTAATATGTTGATTAACTGTAAAATATAAAAATTAGTTGATTTATTTTTAACAACAATGAATTTTAGAAAAAAATTTTAAAATTTCAATATCAAAAGTTGCGAGTTAAAATCTAAAAATCAATATTTTTATCAGACTTTAGCAATCACATATATTTCTTTATTGTTATGAATATTATACTTTGTTACAATCTGGAGGTAAAACTGATATTGGAAAGATTAGAGAAAATAATGAAGATTCATTTTATATAAATGATCGTTTTGGTATCTATATTGTAGCCGATGGAATTGGTGGTTATAAAGGAGGAGAAATAGCTAGTAAGATTGCAACAGAATATTTTGGAAAAAAGATATCTAATGAACTAAAATCGCTTAATTTTTTAGATATTAACGATAATAATCATTTACAAAATAAAGAAAATGTCATTTTAGAAATAATAAGAAAATTAATTTTAGAAACAAATCATAAGATAATAAAAGAGAGTTTGCAAAACAATCTATATGGTATGGGTACTACTATAGTAATGGTTCTATGTTTTAATAATTTCTTTTATCTTGTCAATATAGGTGATAGTAGAGGCTATCTTTGGAACAATAAGAAAAAAAAACTTGAACAATTGACAAATGATGATTCATTAATAAACGAAATGCTCAAAATGGGAAAAATATCTATAGAGGAATCTAGAAATCATAAATTAAAACATGTAATAACTAAATACCTTGGATCACCAGATTTTAGTAAACCTATTATTCAAAAAATAAACTGGAATAATAACGACATGTTGATTTTGTGTACCGATGGTTTAACTAATGTATTGGAAGATAAAGAGATAGAATCTTTAGTCAATCAACTTATTGGATCTGAATTAGATACAGAAGTGTTAGAAAATAGTAAAAAAAGAAATAGATCTCAAGAAATATGCGATACTTTGATTGATTTAACTAATCAAACTGGTGGGTATGATAATATTACTGCAGTTACGATAGAAAATAAAGTAAATTTACATAAAAACATCTAACGTAGCGGATTAATAATTTATTTTTGAAAATAAGAGATGGTGGAAAATAGATTAATATGCAAAAATAATTGATGGATCTTATGTTAAATCTACTAAATGTTGTCTAGCTTACATAAACAAAATTTAGGAGAGTCATACTTAGATAAAAAGAAACTACTTGTGAATTGATTTCATTTCAATTGAAAGATACTCAATAATTAAGAGTATATATTAAAAAATATAAAATATCATGAAATTTCTATCAGGTATAAATGATAATAAACTAGTAAATCAAAAATTAAGAGTCGATATAAAATAAGTCAACTTTATGGTATAATGATAGTAATCAAAATAGTAGAAGGATATTTAATCATGAATGAAAGAGGAAGAAATGACATATTAATAATATATAATTCCAATATAGTGCTTGATAAACTAAGCTTATTTTCTGTATCAATACAATATTACTATTTAAAAAACTAAGTTAATTCTTGTTATGATTTAAATAAGAAAAGATACTTAATTTTTTTATGATAAATAGGGTTTTGAATGTTCAAGATTTTTTCTTTTTTCCAGGTAAAACTGCACGATATGAGGGACATTTCCTTACATCTTCATTAGATCCAATTCTTATAGAAATAACAAAAAAAATAAATGAATCTATATCTGAAATTCCTAAATATCAACTATTATTAAACGTTCAAAATTCAAAATCTTATGAAATTTCAGACTGTCGGATATATAGATTTGAAGATCAAAATTCTAATTGTACACTATGTTATTTTTTCAGTAACGATGTTGAAGAGATAGATTAATCATTGTTTATTTAATTACTAAATGTCTAAAATTTAAGATATTAATATATACATATATATTGTTATATATAATGATATAATGTAAAAATTCTTTTATCTATTATATTATTAATATATTTGATTTAAAGATATATTAATTAATTAATTTTAATATAATAATATTGCATTATTGGTTAGGATCATTTTGTAGAGTAATTAATAATGATAAATTATATTTTCCAATAAATGTTGTAGCTGTATCTGATATAATAAAACTAGAAAAAGATTTAGGAAATCAAATACCTAATAAGTGTTGGATGTTATATTTACTAGAATTATTTAATATTCATAATAAGCCGGTTGAATTGAACCTAATATGTCAATTTGATAATCAAAACTATTTTGAAGCTATATTTTTAGGAATAAATAGATATAGATTTAAGGATATATTGCCTGAAATTGATCATTCTTACCAACGTATAATTTACTTAGACGAAGAAAATAATCAAATAAAATATATTTTAACAGATCAAACTACAAATAGATCAGAAATATTTAAACTCGATATAAAAAATATAAATTTTGTTTATAAAACCTCAAATCAATTCACAGGAATTGAATGGTGGAATAAAATGGGTTATTTTATTTATAATATACGATATCAGATTGAGATTTCTCAACTTATGTTTGGGTTAACAGATAAAAACGATCCAGAATCAATCACATTTTTTCCTCATAATGTGTTGATACCCAATAAAGATGATTCTTTTAATAAATATCCTGTAACATTTCGAAATATTAGATTAAAAGATAACTGTATATGTTATAACCTTAGTAATGGTTTATGTGATAATGGATTAAGTTATTCTTAAATTTTTCTTTATTTAGGTTATATGTCTAGTTTGTTGAAAATATGATCTTGTTATTTCTAGATATAAATCCATATTTGCCTATTATAGATAGTATCTAAAAATATGAGTATAGTCCTAGATCTAAATAATAATAAGGTCAAGAT
>JALDXL010000071.1:0-9062 GCA_032155045.1 Nitrososphaerales archaeon | reverse complement strand
AATAGCTATATTCTCTTTGAAGTATACATCGTATCCGTATTTTTTTTCTAATGATCTTACTGCATTATACCCAAATGCCCCCCATCCTGCATCACTAAATAAACCATCAGTCAACAATATGATACGAAGATTTTTTATATCTACATCTTGCTCAGTTGATATATAAATTACATTCTGGGATTTGCTTTTTTTTAATATTTCAGGATTATTAAGAGCATCTGATGATGAAACAAGTTGTGATATTGTTACAAGAGAAGTTAGTGCTATAAAAATTGGAATGATAGACCATTTTATACTGAGTTTCATCTAAATAATAAGATAGTTAAAATAAACCGTAATAATAAAATTATGGGATGAAATTCTAATTAATAGCAAATAAAATATATTTTTGTTCAAATTTTAGTATTAGAAAATTCAACATTTATCCATAGCCTGAATACACATTTTTTATTATCAAATTATGCACATCTGTTTCTAGAATTTAATAAGACAAGTAATAGTGCTTATCATTAATACTCAGTATTCCAGTAGAATAAATAAAAATTAGTAAATTGTTAATCTGTATGGTATTAATCAATTAAAACAAAAGATTGTTAGATTTATGGTCCCCTAATACCATAACTTTTAGTTAGCTCATGTTCTTTCAGATTTTAGTTTTCCAACATATTATAAATTACAATAATTTGATTGATTTAATGAATTTTTAAAATTGAAGGTGTTCTTAAATATTTTATCATGTCAAAATTTTATTAAAATTTTATAACTGATACATATAATAAAATCAATTAGCAGAGACAAGACTTTACTGATTCTCTTACATTGTTTGGCGAAATATTATATTGTATAAATTGTAGGAGTCCGAAGATTATGGATACAAGTAAGGAGATATAGTGTTAAATTTAAAGAGAAATTTCTAAATTTTAAATGAAGGAATTTAATCTATCTTTTATTAATTTGAATTATAACACCTAAACACGAAATAAATCGATAGGTCAATATAATTAGTTTAAAAAACTCACAATAAACTTTATTTTGTTAAAAGCGATATATGTAGAAATGAAAGAGAAAGAGAGAGAAATCAGAATAAAACCCTTTCAAACACAATCCTTTGATACACTCATAAACCAAGTAAATAGATGGTTAGTAACTAAACAAAATAAAAACAAGGAAGTGTTTGACCTCATCGATGTCAAATATCAAAGTGAACTTTCTGCAATCTCAGATAAAGATTTACAATATACTGCAATCGCTATTTATAGAGATTCAATTGAAAATTTAAATAAAGACATAGAGATAGAACAGACAAACTCTTCTGATGAAGAATTTATTAATCAAAAGAAGAAACTTGAATATAGAAAATAATTCACTTCTTATAACGAATCTAAAAAAATTAATATGAATGAAAAATTTTTTCTGTATTTTAGGATATACAAAATAATCCACCCATTATTTTTAAAAAGATAGGCTTAAAATAGATTATGATTGTTTAGATAGATTAGTCTACTTTATAGGAACATTTAAAATATTGAGAACAATTTACTTATGAGAAAATAACATTACATCATCAAGACAAAAATAGAGGATCATCCAAATTTAAAATATACGCCTTTTTCACCTTTAGGATGTTTCCATTCAGTTTTTAGTGAACATGTGCCACATTCAATACAACCTTCATGTTGTAGTATAACCTTGTCTTCTTCTTGACTATAACATTTCGTTGGACAGAGCACTATCATTTTATCTAGAAAATTTTTTTCAGCGTTTACAATATTTATATGTGAAATTGTATCTTCATGATAGGTTAATTTTCCTACTCTGTCTTGAACTGTTGGTATTTGTGGCTGATATGTAGTAGATATTCTTCTTCCTAATTTATTAGCTATATCAATTGGTACTTTGAAATATACGTCATCAGATTCAATTAGTGAAAGTAGACGGGTATAACCATATTTATTGAGTAATGCAATTAGAAAGTTTCTTAAGGTGTTATTAGAAGCAACATTTAAAATTATTTTATATTTAGATCCCAAAACATTAGTAGGTATTTCTTTTCTTGTATTTTTTAAAATTACATTTACATAGTCTTTATCAATTTTTTTCATATCCAATGTATATGGACTCTCTTCTATGGATTGGGTATAAGATTCTCCGAGATAATTGGAATCAAAATTATTCTTATCTAATGATCTAGCGATCGCAAATGAGGCTCTCACAGCATCATCCATTCCTACATTCAATCCCTCAATTCTAGGACCAAAGAAAATACCACGCCCAGCAGCATCGCCTATAAATAAGATATTTTTATAATATGGTTTTTTCATTCTACCACGTTTACCATCAGGAATTAATTTCGTACTATATTCAAGTTCTACATAATTTGTAATGAATTTAATATTAGCATCATCAGTGAGCTTTTTACTGAAATAATCAAGTTTTGATTTTATTTCATCTTCTGATTTATATTTGCCATCACTAATCAATTGTTTCTTTAATTTATTTGAATAATAGATTTGTCTTACTTCATTCCAACTATTTATTATTTTAGTAAGTGCAAAAGATTTTCTTACTTGATCCTCTTTAGGAATAGTTTTTTCGATCGATTTCAATGGAACTTCGTCTTTTATTAGTTCGCTGATCATTGGATTGTTTAACATTGCATTTACAATATGGGAAGGCTCTACTGGATTTTTTAGTAAAGAATGGTAATGGTAGACACCACCTATAGAAAGAGAATCTCTATTTGTATAAAGAAATCCACCTCCTATAAGATTTAGAGAAATATCTCCTGCAAAAAGATATGCCGCTCCTTCATCTTGGTTAGACAGATTAAACCGTTCCTCAATTATTTTTTCTGGTAATTTTACAATAACTTTTACACCTTGATACAATTCATTTGGAGAAAATTTTTCTCTTGCTTGGACTATCTCTGCAATTTCTGAGTTCACACCATCGGCAGCAATTACTACTTTGGTTTCAAATTCTGTCAATTCATCCGTCTCTACTATTATTTTTGACTTGTTTTCATCCCATCTTAAGGATCTTACATGAACTCCACTAACTATTCCACCACCCTGTTTTTCTGCTGATTCATGTGCTTCTTTAGCAAACCAGGAATTTAATTTATTCAGAAGAACAGAGCAAGCGAAATTGGTTTGATAATCATGCGCTTCAGTCAAGTCGATAGAAAAGACTTTGTCTTTTGAAGTTGTATTCAAAATATATTTAGTTATTAATCTCTCATATGGTGATTCTTCTAGAAATTGCTCACCGTAGATATCTTCTACGTTATAGATTTTTCCTTTATCTGATTTTTTAGAATATAAAACCCCCCCTGACACATTTTTAGAACCAATTTCTTTACCTGATTCTAACAAAACGGATTGTTTACCTAAGGTTGAAAGTTGTTTAAGGGCTGCTAATCCAGCAGAACCACCACCAATAATAGTTACATCACAATTTTCCATATGTGTTCACTTGAATTTCTTTTTCTTCTTTTGTTTGCCTAAACTGTTTTTCTAATTCTTCTAGGAGAATTGGAATCACATCTTCCATTCGTCCTTTTATAAAAACATCACAAACATCTTTGATTGGTGATTCATCATCTGTATTGATAGCGATGATAAAGTCTGATTCTTTCATTCCTTCTAAATGTTGAATGGCTCCACTAATACCAACTGCGATATAAATTTTAGGAGTAACCTTTCTACCACTTGTCCCAATTACTCTATTAGGGGTTATATAGAGAGAATCATATTTTTCATTTAAGGGAAAGATTTTCTTTGATATCGGCAATGAGATTCCTATTTCTGCATCCAGAAATTTGGCTAATTTTTCTACAAGTTTAATATTCTCTTGTGGATTTTCTTTTATTCCTCTTCCAAAACTAATAATAACTTTATAATTTTCAAATTGAAGAGGATTTTTAACAGTCTCCTGTTTCAAAACCTTGATTTTGAGATCATCTTGATCAAACTTTGGTTTATATTCGATTATTTTTCCAGATCTTCTTGTATCTTTTGTTATAGGTCTAAAAGCTCCTGGGATAATACTGCAAGCTTGTGGATGAAATTCCTTTTCAATTTCAGGGTTCTTGTTATCTAGACATAATATAGTTGTCCAAAGAAATCCTGAAAAATCAGGTCTGTACATTTCGAGGATTTTTTTATATTGAATTGTTTTTCCATTCGTTTTGTGTTGATGTTTTATTTCTAAATCACTTATAACCAATTTATTTATATCAGAAGCAAGACCTGAATCTAATTCTGCTAATACTGTTGCGGATAAATGTCTGCCCATATTATCTGCTAAAAAGAACATATATCGCGGTTTTTTGAATTCTGATAAATATTCTGGCGAAATGTCTTTAATAGAATTCGAGTCTGATACTAATTGGGCGATTACTTTGGTATAAACTTTATTAATAGAATATTTTAAGTTTGGATTATCTGCATAAATTACGGCATCAGCACCATAAAATAAAAGTTCTTGTGCTAAGTTCGTTATACCCTCACCTAAAAGAATAGCAATAACTTTTTCATTTGAAATATAAAATTTGTTAAACTGATCCATTAATCTTCTGGCTTCTCCCAACATCTCAAAACTCGCTGGCACTATATTGTTATTAATGGTTTCAATTACTACAAATAAGTGTCTATAACTTTCTTCTTTATCTTTTTTATGATTGTTTAATTTATTTAACATACTCATTGTCTATTCCACCTAATTATTTCTGGATCAATTGTAGTATTTTTTTAACCGAATTTGCTATGCCTTCGTGATTTGTTCCTTCTATTATTTCTGCACTTCGATTTGTTCTTGCTTTTGGAATCTTTTCGACTTTATGGACGATTGTCGGTGACCCAGGCAAACCAACCAATTTTGGATCCAGGTTGAGATTTTCATGGTTTAAAACATTAAGATAATTTTTATAATTCTCAGCTCTTAATTTTGCTTCTTTATAGTATTTAGCAGATGTTAATCTAAGTGACAAGGTATTGAAAATTGGTTTGTATAAAGGATCTATTGCGATAAATACTGGGAGAGGTGCTTGAACTTCTTCAATAACATCATAAAGACCAGGTAAGGCAATAATTCTTTTTGCGATAATAGACCTATTTTGTAGATCTACTTCAAAATCAATTACATTCCCTAAAAAAGTAAATCCTAATTTCCATGCAGTCTGGGGACCTGTTTGACCTGTTTCTCCGTCGGACGCACGGTGCCCAGAAAATACAATATCCATTTGTTTACCATTTTTCATATTTGTAATCCCAGTTTTCAAAACTTCTGCAGTAGCTAAAGTATCTGCACTTGCGAATAATCGATCACTATATAAATATAAATCATCAGCGTCACAAATCATTTGAGCCTCTTTAAGTGCAATGTCCGCCATAGGTGGACCCATTGTACAAACTGAAATATATCCATCGTATCGTACTTTGGCATAAAAGGCTGCCATAGATGCTATTGCGCTATGAGCCCCCAACCTACTCTTTGTTTCGGCTCTATTAAGTGTGCCATCAGGATTATAGCTAACACTTCCTTCTGAGAAATCCGGCTCTAGTTTGACTATTACTGCAATATTAAGTGTCAAGGTATTTTCTTTATAACTCCTCATTTAAATCAGTTAAGCAGTATTAATTGACAAAATCAAGCTCAAACATTAATAATCATAATCATATTAACTATATCAAAGCTTTTCTATATCATCATATGTTAATCTATTAAATTCTATTATAAGATTCATACCACTAAAATTACCAGATTTGTAATATTGTTGAATATAAAAATCTCAATCCAATCAAATTCTATATTACCGAGTTTAATTATCTTCTTCCAAAGAAGCAGTAGGAGTTTAATAAATTTATCAATTTACTACTTTACCTTAAATTAAAGTAATAGAAATAAGGAATATGGATTACAGAAAAATAATATTTAGTATCTTAGTTGCTATAGTAATTGTAGGTATAATAGCTATCCCATTTGGTAATCCAAAATTTTTCTATAGAGCATTAGCATTGGAAGGATCTTTTATTTTTCTCTCATTTTTGATATGGAAAGGATACTACAAGGTATTATATTTTTGTATACCAATTTCATTACTTGTAATTATTGGTAATACTCTTGCTCCACCTCATGTCAACTTAATGCTGACTTTTTCAAAACCTCTTAATGCAATTCTCTTAATTATAGGTGGATATATTTTACAATTTTTATTAATATTCTTTAGTTTAAGGTATATTATTAAAATGCATTTCAATAAAATATCAAAAGAAATTTAGTAAGTGATCGTAGTCACGATTGTATAATGCAATACAAATAAACCAAAAATTAAACTCATCAGTAGTATATAATAATAGTAACATATTTTTTTGTAAAGCTTTTATGTTCCTTTTGTAAAAACTTTGCAATTTTGTAACACAAGAATATTATTATGAACATGATTTACTCTAGATGCCATAGTGTATAATAACTATTAACGGTATCGTTACTGCTCTATCTACAGTACTAATGATATATATCAAACAGTCATAATATTCTCAAGAAATACAGATAGTTTTTTTAATTTTGCTAATAATCGTATGAATAATCTGCAAGTTTAGAGGTTTTCTACAGTATTTACTTTGATAATTTACTTTTTGTTAAAGAAAATTCTAGCAATATATCTGTAAACACTGATTAATATTAAAAATTAAATTTTCAAGAATCTATTTAGTTGATTTCTATCAAATTTATGTAGATTACATAATATTAAAACTGATTAATGAATTAATTTTCTCAAATTTTTTATTACATATATCTTAGTTTAACTGAATTACTTAATAAATTCAAATAAAGACTATTACACTTTATTAATTAACAATGTTAATCAAATAAATAAAATACTTTTCTAAATCTGTTTAATTCTTCAATTCATATTAAGGGATTTGAAGATAAAAGATCGTGTAAACATTAGTCATAGCCTTGCTGTCATCTCGATCTATCACCCAGATTTGTTGAAGGCTATGACTTTAGATTACCTAGTAATTGAAGTTTTGTTATTTGTTTAATTCCTATAACCGAATTCTTACACTTCAAAATCTATATTCATTAAACCACGAGAATCTATTCCTGTACATTGTTTTCATAATGATCGTTACTGGTTTTTTGATTTTAGAATAATAACTAAATTCGAAATTAAGGTTTATAACACAAAAGTGTGATGTATATAGTGGTAGGTAGGATTGGGGTGCTAGCCGTGCCCTCTTCTAGAAATCGGCTTTATGCTAGGATCAGTAACTACTGGGTAAATCTTTTGATAGGGATTACCTGTCTGTATTGTTAAAATGAAGCTACGCCGAACCGGATGGTTATGAGCAGCGTGCTATACGAAGGTATGGTCTTGACTGTTAATCCTCGAAATGGGTGAGGTCCGGGAGGGAGCAACCCTAAGGCGACGTAGCCATGCTAGTTCGTCTACGTGACTGATTATACAATGCAGAAGAAGGGGGTCTTTATCAAAGGTGGAACTAGTAGAGCTACCTTAAAATATTTAGGCGTTTTAGGTTATACTATACATCATCGCTTTCCTTGATTCAGATGTTTTTATCTAAAAATGAGATTTTAAATAATTGAATAATCTCAAATAAAATATGTCTTAAATAACCCTATCCTAGGTTTTTAAAGTTTCCAATCATTTTATCATTTATAAACGGATACTATATTTTTTTATCACGGAAAGAAGTTATTAAACAAATTTTAAACAAAATTCTATAACATGTTAAAAAAATCATTTCAATCACCATCAAGGGAAGAAAAATTGAAATTCTAATTACACTAGTTACATAATAATAGTCATAACATATTTTTTGTGGAAATAAATTAAAAGTAAAAACTATAATGTAAAATCAACAATTAAGATCTATTTATCAAATTATTGTATTGCTATATTGGCACTATATACCATTAATGTAAAGATCATTATTAAAACAATTCGTGAACAGGTATGGTTTTATAAAATTCTAAATTGTAGTATCTGAACATCATAATAAACCATTTCTTTTCTTTGCAGTTTAGTTCTCATATATTTTTTTTAATTTTAAGTTTCCTAGATTTCTAATATCTACAGAACTCAATAATAATCATAGTAGAAATTTTCTTATTCAATGTATACATATTAAACATTCCTTCACTACTTCAAATTTTTTATTTGTTTATGAATTGATAATTTTTCTGGAATAAATGTACAGAATTTTTTAATAGAAAACCATAAATAGACTAAGTAGATCTAAATGCTATGGCGACGGATAGAGGTTACGTTAAGTTCTTTTATATTTTAGCTATTGTGTCTTTTTTAAGTAGTACAATCTTGTTATCATTTATCCAACCCTCTTTTGCACAGAAAAATGATGATGATGATGACAAAGAGGAAGAAAAGAAGTTGATAGTTGAAGCTCGTCTTAATTTGAAAGATATAGACATGGATAATACAAAGTTCATAAGGGTTATAGGTTTTATTAACGGAGAAGAATCCAAACAAGATATCCCTATCTCTTCGATAGATAAAACTCAGAATAAACTAGATGTAGAATTAAAAGTAAACGAAGAAAATGACATAGTCGAAGCTGATACACCAGATGAATTCTTTGTATGTGCATATCAAATAAGTGACTTATCAAAAAAATCCAATAATATAACAAAATTTGACTGTAATGAAGGTGATATATTGAGTACAAGTAAGCCTACACAAATTAGCTTGTTCCAATCTGGATCTCAAGTTTATGAAAAAAGTCAAGAGGTTTATCAAACAAGTTTAACCGCTAATAGTAATAGCAAAAGTGACAAGGTTAAAATAAAAATTTATGCCCCATTGTCAGATAAAAAAGATACCGAAAAATTAGTAATTGGTGTGATGATAAAGGGTCAGATACAATCTCAAATTATAGACGATGTACAAGCGGAACTTGATAAAAGTGACGACAATATAATAAAAAGGACATTTACATTTGATAGAAATACGGATATTGGCAAAATCCAAATAGGAGATAGATACCATGCTTGTGTGGCTAGTGAAGACTTGAGAC
>JALDXL010000070.1:0-9118 GCA_032155045.1 Nitrososphaerales archaeon | reverse complement strand
TATATTACTTCGGTAAATTAGTTGTTAATAGGATGATGATATATGGGAATTTCTGAGATAGATAAAACAAAAAATAAAGCTGTATTTAAAATAAAAAAACGAGACGGCAGGTTAGTAAATTTTGATGAATCAAAGATAGAACAAGCTATTTACAAAGCTTTAATTGCGACTGGAAAACCTAATTTTCCATTAGCAAAAAAACTAGTTCAAAAAGTCCTGAAAAAGATGACTCTCAATAGCACTTCATTTGATAAATCAGTTATCTTAAGTGTGGAAGACGTTCAGGATATTGTTGAATCGATCCTCATTGAAGATGGATTATCCGATACAGCAAAAGCTTACATTCTTTATAGACACGAAAGAAGAAAAATAAGGGAAGATAAAATGAAAATCCTTAATAAAAAGACACTCGATGAAGTCGATAAGGATTTTGATATAAATTCTTTACGTGTTCTCTCTTCTAGATATCTTCTTCGAAATGATACTAATGAAATAATAGAATCTCCTAAACAGATGTTTGAAAGAGTCGCAATTCTTGTTGCATTATCAGATGTATTACATGACCAGTCTCTATTCCATTTAAGTGGAGGGTATAACCAGAATATATCAGAAGCTACATCATATTATAATAAAATCAGTGACTTTGATCTTAAATTAAAGATAGGTTCTTATTATTTAAATAAATATCATTTCGAATCATTAATTCGGTTATACGTCCAATTATCTTCTAAAGGACAAATGAAAGTATCATTTAAAGAACTTTTAAAATTAATCTTTCAGGGAAAATTCAAAGAATATGAAGATCGTATAAAAGAATACTATTCCTTAATGATATCAAAAGATTTTCTTCCTAACACTCCAACTTTAATGAACGCTGGAGCTAGATTAGGACAACTTTCAGCATGCTTTGTATTGGATATGCCTGATGATATGGAAAGAATCATGAAAACATCCTCTGATGCGGCTATGATATTTAAATCAGGTGGAGGAGTAGGAATCAATTATTCTGACCTAAGACCAGAAGGCGATATTGTTGCATCTACTTCAGGAGTTGCTTCTGGCCCGGCATCGTTTATGCGAATTATCGATACAATTACAGATGTTGTAAAACAAGGAGGCAAAAGACGTGGCGCAAATATGGGAATTTTAGAGGTCTGGCATCCTGATATAGAAAAATTCATTACCGCAAAGACAAAACCAGGAGTTTTTGAGAACTTTAACGTAAGTATTGGTTTATGGGATGATTTTTGGGATGCACTTATCAGTAAAACTAGTAATAAATATACTCTTAAAAACCCTCGAACAAAGGATCCTATAAAACAGATTGATTCACATCAGCTGATAGATCTTGTTTCATTGAGTGCTTGGAAAAGTGCAGAACCAGGTGTTATATTTTTTGATAATATAAATAAATACAATCCTTGTATTAATGCAAAAGATGGTCCTCTTAAAGCTACAAATCCTTGTGGGGAACAATCATTATATCCATATGAATCTTGTAATCTAGGATCAATTAATCTATCTAATTTTGTCAAAAGGAAAGCAGATGGAATGTTCGAATTTGATTGGTCGAGATACGAACAGGCGATAAGAATCTCATCAAGATTTTTAGATAATATTATAGATGCTAATAAATATCCGGTTGACGAGATTGATTATAACACAAAGCTTACAAGAAGAATAGGCTTAGGAATTATGGGAATTGCCGATCTATTGTTTTTACTTAGAATTCCTTATGCTTCTAAAGAAGGTTATGAATTTATGAATAAACTTGCAGAAACATTAACCTATTACAGTATGGAAGAAAGTGTGGCAATATCCAAGTCCAGAGGTGAATTTCCATTATTTAAAAAGTCTGATTATGTTTCAGGAAAAATTCCAGTAGCAGGTTATTATGAAATGCCTAAAGAATATCACTCTTATGATTGGGATTCTTTGATAGGAAAAATTCAAAAATATGGGATTCGTAATTCTTGGACTACCACCATTGCTCCTACTGGAACTCTATCGATGATCGCAGATTGTTCAAATGGTGTAGAACCAGTTTTTGCACTAGTGTTTGAAAAACGAGTTACTGTAGGAAGATTCTTTTATACTAATAAAATTTTTGAAAATATATTAAAGGAAAACGGATTCTATAATGATGATATTTTAACAAATATAGCTAATAACTATGGATCAATTAGAGGGTTAAATGATATACCAGAATGGATGCAGAATATGTTTACTACAGCAATTGATGTTCATTGGATGGATCATATTCTGGCTCAATCTGTTTGGCAAAGGTGGATAAGTAATGCTATAGCAAAAACTATTAACATGCCTGGTGATGTCACTGTCGAAGATGTTAAATCTTCATATTTGTTATCCCATGAACTAGGGTTGAAAGGCGTCACCGTGTATAGAGATGGTTCTAGAAATGAACAAGTTTTACATATTACTGGAACCAATACATTAGAAAAATCTTTTATTGTAAAACCTAGTAAATATGTCAGAGAATATATCAAGTCTTATATAAAAGAACCATATGTTATTCAATATGTTACTAAGCTATTAGAAGAAGAATACGATAACTTCAATAATTTGACTCACATTTCTATACCAACAAGGGAACATATTAAAAATACTGAACAGGTGAAATTCACAAAACCTATACAAGAGATCAATGAAGATGAAATCTGTCCAACTTGTAGCTCTAAACTTATTATTACAGAAGGTTGTAATATGTGTATTGAATGTGGTTTCAGTAGCTGTATATCAGGTTAATAACTTTTTTATAATTAACCTTTACTGAATTCGTACATATTTTTTTTATATATGAAAAAAAGTACAAAATTATTTAGAAAATAAAGTTAATAACTATCTGATTAAAACGGGTTCTCATTCAATATTAAAGCTAATAAAGCTGATCGCAATTCTTTACCATATGCTGCTTGTTTAAAATAAATTGCATTAGTTGTATTATCAATTGTATGAGATATTTCATCTAACCTTGGCAAAGGATGCATAATTGATAAATTCGATTTTGCATTCTCAAGGATTTTCTCATCAATCCTATAAGTTCCTTTTACCTTTTCATATTCCTGAGTATCGGGAAATCTTTCCTTTTGAATTCTAGTTACATATAATACATCTAAATGTGGGATAACTTCATCTAGAAAATGATAATTTGTCATATTCATAGATGCTTCAAATTCAAATATTGATTCCTTTCTAATTCCTAGACTAGGTGGGGACACTAAATATAAGTTTACATTGTAATTTTTTAATCCATATAAGAGAGAATATACCGTTCGACCATATTTTAAGTCACCAACTATTCCTATATTGAGATTATCAATTATACCTTTTTCTTTGAATATAGTGTATAAATCAAGCATAGCTTGTGTGGGGTGTTCTTCACTACCGCTTCCTGCATTAATGATAGGGTTTGAAGAAAGCTCTGCAGCATATCTACTTGAACCATCTCTAGAATGTCTCAGCACAATAACATCTGAGTACAAGTCTATTATTCTTATAGTATCAGCAAGAGATTCGCCCTTCTCAATTGATGAAAATTTTGAATCAAAAATTCCTATTGAGCTACCACCTAATGAAGCCATTGCAGCTTCAAAACTCATTCTGGTTCTAGTACTAGGTTCATAAAAGATATAACCTAATGTTCTACCTTTGCCCAATTCACTCTTTTCTTCGGGGTTTAATTTTTGTATTTTGTCAGTTGATTTAAAAATAAACTCTAAATCCTCTCTAGAAAAATCTTTTATAGAAACTATGTCTTTCCCAAAAAAATGATTTTTACTAGGCATAAATTAAGAGAAAATAAACTTTATATAATAAATATCTATTTAAAACTAATTTTAAAGAATTATAGAAAAACTAATACTACCGCTGTTTAAATGTATTATTTAAACTAACAATTATTCGATTTGGTATTTAGAATTTCGTTTTTCCATTACCGAACTAAATATATCTCCCTTTGTTAAAACTGAAATTCCTGTTTTATTACCAATAATTTCAATAAGAATAATCCATCTAGGATTTTCTAATGATACCTTATATCCACTAAGCTTGGTCGCAATAGATGAAATAATTTCTTTGCTTCTTAAAGATGTATACCTTTTTTCAACCGTAATCCTGAAAGAATCATTTTCATCTATTTTTCTCTTTACAAGATTTACTACTTCTGTTTCAATATTTTTAAGATTGGTGTAAATAGATCTTTCTATCGGTATGGCTCTGAGAATATATCTGAATTGCCATGGTTCTTCTGCTAATAATTCCTTGTATTTGGTAGTTAAATCAAATGGATTTAATTTTGTAAACGCAAGAATTACCCCAGAAACCTCTTGAATTTCCAAAATTGGTGATTCATCGCCAAATCTTCGTAACAGTAAATTTAATTCTTCCACCGCATCATATTCTCTATATCTATAAGTAGTATAAAATAAATTAAAATTCATTATTTATAATGTTTTAAAATTTCGTAAATAGTTTCCGATTTAATTACTCCTTGTCTAATTATTCGAATATCATTAGAAGTAATGTCTATGATAGTGGAGCCTTTAGAAAAAAAAGGGTTCCTAGGTTCGCTATCATCTCCAATTAGTATTGCATCATATCCACCTAATTTAGAATTCATTACCTCAATGGCTGTAGAATTGGAATTATCATTTGAAATATTCGCACTAGTACCAGATAAAACATTACAATAATTCAATAGATTTAAAGTATCTGTATTATTTGGAATTCTTATACCTATAGTTTGCTTTCCAGCAGTTATTGCCTTTGATATGTTATTATCGATCAATTTTCCTACTATTGTCAAAGGACCAGGCCAAAAATGCTCGGCTAGTTTTCTGCCAATATCATTTAATGATATTATTTTTTCAGCAGATTTAATATCAGATGTTAAAAGAGGAAGAGGTTTATCCTTGGTACGTTTTTTTATTTGATATATTTTTTTAACTGCTCTGTTATTATAAGGATCACAACCTAATCCATATATTGTATCTGTAGGAAAGACTATTATTCCTCCATTTTTTATTAATTCACTACATTTGATTATATGATCCTTATTTTTAGCATCAAATACCAACATTTAGATTAATATTTTAGAATAGTAGGGATTATAAGTGTTATAATTTAATTACTTAATTTTTTTTATGTTAATAATCGTTTGCTCAATTTCAGACATTATCTTTTCTATATTATCAGGATCGGTATTTATTGTACCTCCTGCAGCAAATTTATGTCCTCCTCCATCTTTTAATTTCTGAGCAATCGCATTACATTCGATTTTATCAGTATTTCTTCTGATACTAATTTTCCCATTTTTGCCATAAAATATTGCAAGATCCGCATTTGTTAAGTTGAAAATCTCTTCAGAAAATATGCTAGTTTGAAGATAAGGAGTAGACCTTACAAATACTACATTTAAATCATCTACTTTTCTTATTTTTAACTCTTTTAATACCTTGTTTTTATCATCATCTCTTAATAATTCATATTTATTGTAGTCTTTACTCATCTCAATATCCCATAATATACCATTTGATATTTTAAGAGCAAGATTTGATAATCTTTCATGAGAATCATTAAAAGTCAAATAATAACGTATGAGTTCTGGTAATGGAGTGATATACTGGTCTTTGATAAAAAAATCAGTTGTATGAGCAAATTTGGCTAAATTTAGAGCATAATCGTTATCTAATAAAAAGTGTTCATACATTAATTCCGATGCACACTTATTTCCAGATTCATCTAACACCAAATCAACAAGAGGGTTAATTTCGTTTATTGTATTTTTAGACCATGGATGATGATCTAACCAAATAACATCATTTCTTGATATGTTGGAATCAATTAAAGAATTTTTGAAAAGGCTTAATAAATTATCGTTAAACCCAAGGTCGGATATTATAAATAATTTTTTTTCTGGAGATTCTTTTGAGAGTAAAATATGATCGACTATTTTCATGAAACTTTCTTTAGTATAATCTAAAAAAAAAGGATTAGCTTGAGGATAGCGGATTAATCCTATAGATGCAGAAAAAATACCATCCACATCAGATTCATGAGAAAATAGCAAAACTTTCATTAATTTTTTATTGGTTTTTTATTCATATAAGTCTTAATCTGAACTTAATGAAGACTACATCTGTATATTTTTTTAAGAAACAGAAAATTCTTTAGTCATTATAAATTAATAATAAATATTTTTAACTCTCTAACTTTATAATCGTAATATAGGTAATTATTGTGGATACTGATACTTATTCCCACGTATGTAAGTCAATTGCATCGCAATTGGAAAAAAAAAATAATATGTCAAGAAAACAAATAAACAAAATTATTAATTCAACATGTTCTGCCTTTAAACTTCCTCTAATTCCAAAAAATGAACATATTATATCGTATCTACCACAAAATAGTAGCTATAGAAGTGAATTGATGGTAAAACCGACTAAAACAGCATCAGGTGTTGCAGTAATTGCGGTTATGCCTAAGCCATATGATTGTCCCCACGGAAAGTGCATTTATTGTCCTGGAGGTGTAGAATATAATACTCCTATGAGCTATTTAGGCACAGAGCCTTCAACTAAAATTGCACAATCTTTGGATTATGATCCCTTTTTTCAAGTTAAATCAAAGCTCGATCATTTATTTCAAAGAGGTCATAATATTACTAAAATTGAACTTGTGATTGTAGGAGGAACATTTCCTTTCATGCCTGAAAGCTACCAAAGAGAATTTGCTAAAAAATGTTTTGATGCTTTAAATAATGAAGTATCTCCTACTTTGGAAGAATCTATAAATAAAAATGAATTTTCAAAGATTCGGTGTGTTGGATTTACTGTAGAAACAAAACCAGATTATTGTCAAAAAAAACATGTAGATTTGATGTTAGAATTGGGGATAACTCGAATTGAGATAGGTGTCCAAACATTGAATGACAA
Organism: Nitrososphaerales archaeon; assembly: GCA_032155045.1. Lineage (GTDB taxonomy): Archaea > Thermoproteota > Nitrososphaeria > Nitrososphaerales > Nitrososphaeraceae > TH1177. The sequence continues at coordinate 2,162 of JALDXL010000070.1, read as the reverse complement.
TATTTATAAGTTAGTTAATAGAGGACACAACTTAATCGATGTTAAAAATTCTTTCAAAATCGCTAGAAATTGTGGCTATAAAATTGTTGCACATATGATGCCTGGACTTCCAGGATCAACTCCTGAAAAGGACATCAATGATTTTAAAATCCTATTGGAAGATCAATCCCTTAAACCTGATATGCTTAAAATTTATCCGACATTAGTGCTAAAAAATACTGGGTTATATAAAATGTATGTTAATGGAAAATACAGGTCCTATACTGAAGAAGAGTTGGTCAACATTCTTGTTGAAATAAAAAAAATAATACCACCATGGGTTAGAATAATGCGAATCCAAAGAGAAATCGAACCTTCAGATATTGTGACAGGTTCGAAAAAAGGAAATATACGTCAACTAGCAATAAAAAAATTAAACGAATTGGGAATAACATGTAGATGTATAAGGTGTCGAGAAGGAGGACTTCAAAAAGTAAAAAATTTTGAAGAACAAGAACCAGTTTTAAATAGAATTGATTACTTCGCATCTGGAGGAAAAGAAGTTTTCCTATCTATGGATAGTAAAAATAAGAATTTATTATTTGGATTTTTAAGATTGAGAAATATATTATCTCCACATAGAAAAGAATTAGATACAAATTCTATTAATGCTGCAATCATTAGAGAATTACATGTATATGGGCAAGTAATAGATATTGGAAAGAAGAATAATCCTCTTTCATTCCAGCATAATGGTTTAGGAGCTCGATTAATGGAAGAAGCAGAACAAATTGCAAAAGATGAATTTCAAGTAGAAAAACTTTCTGTTATTAGCGCAATAGGCACTCGTGGTTATTATAAGAAATTAGGATATAGACAAAATGGTCCTTATGTTACAAAGAATCTAAATTGATTGTAAAATTTACTATTAAATAAAAAAATGAAGAAATTACATAAACCAAAATATTGTTTTCTTAAAGTAAATTTTTAAAAATTAATAATTTTACGACGGTATTGCCAAAATAAAGTTCATGGATTTTTTCTTTCATATTTATCCACGATTGTTAAACAATGAACTGGAAATTATTAAAGTTGAAATTGAAGGAGGAATAACTCTAAATAGTCCTATTTTATATTTGACTTAAAATAAGTATCTGTTTAAACATAATATCATTAAAGATTCTAATTTATTTAATCTATACTGAAAAAATGTTATAATTATTTCATTTTTTTATACAAGCTACTCGTAATTATAAAAAAACCTAAGAAAATAAGTACAAATCTTAATGGATATTTTGGCAAGGAGATTTTTAATATTTATCTAGTTATTGAACAACTTTTAAATCCGTATAAGTAAACTTCTCAACTTGTACAGGAAACAGTTTTGTTGGATCAAATCGATAGGAACAACTTCGACATTTTATTAATTTTTTTTGCTCAACTATTTCTTGTTGCATAGATATACCTAGGTGTTTCTAGATATTTATACCTATGTATTTCTAGGCGAATTATTATAAACACATGTAAACCTTAATTAACCTAGAAATACATAATATATACTACAATTGAATAAATTAATTCCTGCTTTGGGTAAGAAAGTAAAAGTCAAGTTTGCAGGGAAATTAAATAGAGTTAAAGATGGTCGTACTATATGGATTCCTAAATCTGAACTAGATAAAGTAAAAGAATTAGATGATAAACAAGTTATTTTTACCATTGATATTGAAGAATTACAAGAATAAGAAATAACATTTTTCATGAATTAAATTTATAGTGGAACTTAGTGAGAATAAAAATGAATACTGAAATTTCAGATAAAGATTTTATTGAAACCTTTAACAAATTTTCGAATGAAGAACATCTCAAACGATATAAAGAATATTTCCAGTCAGATCCTAAACGTCCAGGACGAAAAAAATTTGTAATAGGATTGGAGTATATGACAGAAGAAGAAATAAACGAATACAAATCAATGAATCATTTAGAATTATACGATTCTCTCTATAGGTATATGAGAAATGAAATTATTGATAATACATTAAAAGAAGAATTACGTCGTAGAAGAGAAGCGATAGGAAAAATTGAAATTGAAAATGATGAACCAAAAAAAATAGACTTAATTTATGATTTTGATGGTAATAGTGACTATTTAGGAATAAAAAGTTCCATCAACAAACTAAATC
>JALDXL010000069.1:0-9124 GCA_032155045.1 Nitrososphaerales archaeon | reverse complement strand
AATAATTCTATAACTTCCTACTATATTCTAAGCAGAATAGACTTAGTACATAGAATATTTCTGGAACTGACAAAATGACATTGAAACTTGGAGATATTACATGGTTAGAGATACATAAAAAAAATTCTTTCGTTTAGTCACTTCTCTCTATTAATAATTTTATTTTCATTAGCGCACTAATTAAATAAAAGAGAAGGAATATTGATCAAGGATATGAAACTAGAAGTTTTGTTCATACCTGTTTCTGACGTTGATAAGGCCAAGCATTTCTACGAGAAATTAGGGTTTCGACTGGATATTGACTACGTCGCCAACGAGCATTTCCGGGTGATACAGTTTACTCCTCCTAATTCTGGAGCATCGATCATCTTCGGTAAAGGGGTAACTTCCGCACAACCAGGCTCAATCGACCCACCTGTCTTGGCTGTGTACGACATCAATACCGCTCGCGACGACTTGATAGCCCGTGGCGTCAACGTGAGCGAGGTTTTCCACTACGCTGGCGGTCCCTTCAATAACGCCGTTGAGAAACCACGTGTGGCTGGTCCAGACCCTGAAGGTCGTTCCTACTACTCATTTGCTTCGTTCGAGGATCCAGACGGCAACGGTTGGCTGCTTCAGGAGATACAGAAGAGACTTCCTGGCAGAGAGTGGAACTTGGCAGAACCAGAAATTATGGACGTTGCAACCTTGGCAGATCTCCTTCGCGAGACTGCAGAACACCACGGCCACTTCGAGAAGACACACGCCGATCATAAATGGTGGGACTGGTACTCTTCCTATCTGAATGCACGTCAGGGTGGAAGCAATCAGGAGGAGGCAGCTGCAGCCGCTAATCGCTATATGGAGGAGGTCCTTCACGTTCTTCCCAGATGAAGCCTTTCAAGTAGCTATTACTACTGTAAACTCGTATTGGAAAAAGAATATGTTAAAATCACTCCTAACATATTCTTGATTTTAATTATTTCTTTACTCTAGACGTAGTTCCACTAAACAAATAGAATATTCCTTGTTGAATACCGATCATGTCTAAGTCTTATTAATGACATGTTTTGATTTTTTCCACTTTTTCTTCTTTATTATTAATTAATAATTAATTATTTGTCTAAAATATCATGACTACTTATTAAGATATTCTTTAAAATAACCATCAATAATTTTAAAATCAGTACGACAAATTCCTTCTCCGCTTAGTTTTATCAAAACACTTTCTCCCGTAATATTTTTTGGTATTTGAATCTCTTCTAATACAAAAAGCTAGTTATATTCATGCATTCTGGCTGCACGCATTATTAATCAAATTATACTATGAGGAAGAAAATATTTAACCTTTTAAGAGAGTTTAACTAGTGATAAAAGATCATTATAATTTGTTACATATTAAGAAAGAGTTGTTTCCGTTATAATATAAAATTTTATCATTAAAATCGTATTATACTAGGTTTTAAATAACAATAAAATTTTTTTGCAATGATAAATTCAAGATAATATCCTAAATATACAGCCTTAATCAAATGAATTATTATATTCATTTGACTCCGCGTGTCAATTGTTTTAGACATAATTTTTAATTTAAATACAAAATCAAAATACAAAAGGAAACTTTTAATTTAATTTATAAGATATTAATCTTAATATAAAATGAATTAGTGATTATTACAGATTGAATAAAAGAGCTGAATTTAATGGTAGTAGCAAAAGAAACAACAAAGCAATAGATGAACAAGCCATTAAAAATTCTGTTAAATGGAGTATCACTGAATATTCTATATTTGTGACCAAGATAATAAAAAAAGGTTTAAGCTTGTATACTGATGATGGTCTCGAGAAGGAATGGTTTTCTGGACTTTATATAAATAATCAAGGAGAACTAAATTTTACAGATCCATTTACTATGGAAAATAGATCGTCTAATAATAATGATATCATCGGGGCAGTTGGATCGTTTAATCTTAACGATTCTAAAGAATATTATGTTATTCCTGAAACAAATAACAAGTTTGTAGAAGTATTAGATAATAAGGGAGAAATATCTCCTGATTTTCATTTAAACGATTATTCTCTACGATTAAGCCAAAATTCTTTTTCAGATTCCAGATATGGAAAAATAAGTATAAGAAAATATGACGATGCTGTCTCTAATTTTATTAGAAAAGAAATTCAACAATGTTCATTTTTAAATTTATTTGAAATATATATTGAAGAGAAAATAAATAAATTAAATAAAGTAAAAGTTGATATTTAGCTGAGAACTATCATTAAAACAGTGATAAGTAATATAATAGGTACAATTTTTGTTTTTGGAAATAGAATATTAACTTTATCCTAAACAAATATCATATATATTTTAGTTATCTATTATTATGTAATGAATTTCAATAACTGGAAATCTAAGATTCAAGGCAGTAGGAGAGCCATTTAATAAATTAACTTAGATTATAAGTTGAAAAAAATCTATAACTATTTTCGTTTCATAAATCACTAAGAATAGTATGAGTTGATTAATTTTCTCAAGTATTAGATTACTTCTGAATTTATGAAAAAAATTGAGATAATTTCGAAAATTCATATCTTGAATGTGTAGAGTATCAATTAAAATAAATATCCAAATAAATTAAATATTGATAAATCCAATTTTGGAGTAAATTAGTGACTGGAGTTACTCCAGTAAAATTTAATAAAATCTATCAACATCATATAAAATGGTGTACAAATGCCCTTTTTGCGTAATTGTTTCAAATAGAAGATACAACATTAAACGTCATATCTATAGAAAACATCCTGGAAAAGAAATTCCACAGAACTTGCCTTCTCTTTTCAATTCTGCTGCCCTGTACTCTTGTCCCTATTGTAAAACTACTTCAAATAGAAAATACAACATGAAAGAACATATCAATAGGAAACACCATGGAGCGGAGATTCCAGAGAATTTGGGTTCTACTAGCAAAAATTTTACACATCCATCAGTATTACCAGAAATACCATCTAGTATTTATCCTACCTGGCCAATATATTCAAATGATATTAAAATCCCCCCATTGCAAGCAGTACGGGATACTCCTAATACTAGAAAACAAGCCAGTCATAAATCCTATTTTAGAATGTTTTTGGAACTTAATGAGTATAACAATTCAATTCAAAAACCATCATCGTTTCCATATTTTTACCAAAATAAAAATATTATTAATTTCGCTCAAAATGTGTATGAGTCTATCCCCGATATTGATTTTGGAGAACCATTTCTATTTACGATCTACAAATGTTCCGAATGTTTTATAGATGCTCCTTTAATGGTGAATTCCTTTAATGGAATAAGAGCAAGAAATGATTATAAGCATTCTTCTGATTGCAAGTCATTATCTCTATCAAATGAAGACAACAACACAAATAATATTAATCTTGCAATCAAGAAATATGCTATAGAGAAAATATTTGAAATAATTGATCACAAACATAAGAATGTAAAATTAAAATTATTTTTAAAATCAATTAACATTTCTCTTAATGCTCTTAGTCAATTAAAATTTGAATACAATCAAATAATTAACAATGAAAAAGATAATAACAATAATAATAGTAATCAAAATGATATCCCATCTTGGTTGCAAAGATTGTCAGTAAGGGAAGAATTTATTGATCTTGAAAATAATGCCAAAAATTCTTGGGCAAATCGTTTGATAGTTAGTAACAATAACAGTACTGAAATAACTAAGAAAGAATTACTTCATTTTATAATTTTGTCCAATGCAACTTTTGGACTTTTTAGGTTCCAAAAAAATCATGGCAGTGTATATCTTTTTTTTACTTATCTTCAACTTGAAAAAGAACTTAATTAATGCTTCATATCGTATCTATAGAAGGAAAAAAGTCCTAAAATAGTTTTATAATTTTTGTGGAGTGGTTACCAGTTTTCCAAATAATTGTGAATTTATCATTTTCATGTGTCCGTTTACCATATTTTCAAAGGGATAAACTGTATCTATTATTACCTTTATTTTTCCTTTGCTTATCCATTTAATAACTTCATCTAGTTCTGTACGACTTCCTTGGGTAGATCCGAGAATATTAAGACCTCTAAAGAAGAGATATCTCAAGTCTATTTCTGAATCATATCCTGTTGTCGCTCCTGTAGATACTAAAGTTCCACCCATATTTAAGAGGCTAACTTCTTTTGGAAATACAGATTTGCCTATGTGTTCAAAAATAATATCTACACCTCCTTGATTATTTGTTAAATTTCTAACTTTTTTGTACCAATCATGTTCTCTATGGTTAACAACATAATCAGCACCTAGTTCAAGACATTTATCCATTTTTTCCTGTGAGCCAGCTGTTGCAATAACATCACAATTGAATAACTTCGCAATCTGAATACCTATTATTCCCATACCACTTCCACCTCCCATAATCAAAACAGTTTGCCCTGGTTGAATATTAGCTCTATTAACCAACATATGCCACGAAGTTACTCCCACCATAGAAATAGCAGCTGCATCCTCAAACGAGACATTATTCGGAACTTTTGTAACATTGACTTCTGGTAAATATGTATATTGAGCAAATCCTCCCCATAAAGGACCAGTTTGAAAACCCCATACTTGTCTCTGACGACAATCATATTCTTTGCCAGAATTACATCTCTTACATAGTCTACAGGTTAAAGCAGAATGCCCCACTATTCTGTCTCCTATTTTAATATCTAGAACATTTTCTCCCACATCTGCTACTGTACCTGAAACATCACTTCCAGAAATGTGGGGAAGCGGAACTTTGATTGGTTCTCCCCATATTCCCCAAAGATCATCATAATTATAAGAAGCTGCTTCAACTTTTATAAGAACTTGGTTATGTTTGATTTTCGGTATTTCTATCTCTTCGATTTTTACAACTTTTCGTGGGTCTTTGTTATGCTCACGAAATATAGCTGCCTTCATGTCATAATAAAAATACAATAAAACAATAAAAAATTTACACTCGAACTCAATCTAAAGATATAGCTGCTATTACTATATTGTACAATACAGAATATATTATTGTCAAATACTAATATTCATTTGATACAGGAGAAGCATCTCTACATTACAAGAATGTACAAATTAAACGTACATCATACAAATCCATATAAAAATAACAAAAAGAAGTAGAATTTTTTATTTGTTAATGTATAGGTAACCTAGATTGATAAGTTTAAAGAATAATAAAGAAATAATAGTTGTGATATCTAAAAAAAAGATAATTTTTATTTATTTTCTATCTCTAATAAAAAAGGGGAAATAATTTTATCTTTTCAATACTCGGGGAATCATCTAAATTTGTGTTTGTTTCCAAAGTGTCAAAGTGTTCAATTTTTTGAGGTTGAGGTTTTGTTGCTATATTTTTTAATATTAAATTCTCTGCTTTTAATATACTAACTTCAATGTTTGTAATAGTATTCAATGACTTATCAATTTCCGATTTTGCTATAGCACCTATAGCTTTATGTATATTATTTAAAAATTTTGTAGGAGGAGATGGATCTAATTGTAGTAATTGTATTTCTAAATTTCTAACGTCTTCTAATGCTTGTTTAATATTTCCATCAACTATCGCTAATTTAGCGTTCATCAAAGTATTCTTTAATTCAACTATATTAATATTCATTAAAGACTGAGCAGTGAGATTTGTGTTGATTTTGTTGTTGAGATGTTGTTTGGTTGCTGGTAGTTGTAGAATTAGTTTGTGCTTGTACGTTGTCGAACAAAGACAAAGTGGAAAAGAGAGCAAGTGGAATTATCAAATAGATGACAATACGATTACATTTCATGTAAACAACATGATAGAATTTATTTATATAACTTGTGAATAAAATCCTATATAGAATAACAAATCAAATTCTATCAGAAGTTTCTCATACTATTGTGTTAAACTATTTTTTTTTACTAACATTATTAGTAAAATAAATTTCAGTATTTTTTACTAAAATTGCTATATTATCTGGAAATGCGAAATCGGTTATATTAAATCCATTATCTTGTAAGTGATTTTGAATGAATAATATTATTTTTTAATTCTCTTGTACTTTGCTAAGTTTATTATGAACCAACTAATGAGAACCAATTTTACAACCTTTACCTTCGGATATTTGGGTATCAATCCATTTCATTTTTCTTTATCTATAGAATCATAAATTAACTAGAAAGTTGTTTAAAATTGTATTTGTCTAGAATTGTTTTTGAATAAATATACTGGTCTAACATTTCATCACCAATTGTTATAATTTCTGCATATTCAATTTTGATTATATTAATAGAAAGACGACTTAAATCAAAAATGATTTTATTTAACCCGAAAATTGTTAAATTATGTATATAATTTGAGTAACTTAGATCATATTTCTATTAAAAAATGAGAATGAATATGGAAAATCATTTTTTACAGAAGTTGGATCTTAAATAATTCTCCATTTTTTCTCAAAAAATATGAAAAAATATATATCAAAATTATTTAGGATATATGATATTAGGTTATTTATAGAATTAAGTTTCATTGAAATTCATCTAAATAAAACGGAAGCAGGCAAATTAGGTATAGACTTATTTTGATATTATTTTGTAGTATTACTTTTGATATCAATATTATCTAAAATATATCTGACATGAAAGTCTGTCTCAGAACTTCGAGCATGACATGTACTTGGGATCGGAATACTTGTATTTATTAATATGGTAACTTATTTGAATATCTACTAAATAATTCGGAATAGGCTATGTAAAATGGAGAGAAGTTGATTTATTCCTGTAAAAACATTTATTACAAGCAGTCCTGAATGAATGATTCAACTCTTAACGACTGAATCCAGTAAATAGATTGAAAGTTTGTGAATTAAAACTTGCTATTACCTTTTTCAATTCCTCACTTGGATTTCCGTAAACATCTAATCTAATTAATTTTGAAATATTGAAAATCTTTGGAAGTATTGTTTTGGATGCAATGCTAGTAACGTGAGCAAGTGTACTCTCTGAATTTGTGTATGTTTCATGGACCATACACTTTGTTTCAGATGTATTGAGATAAAACTGATAATTTACTGTGTCTGGCTCATTATTTTCTACCATTCTGCTCATATCCTGTATCAGTTTCTTGAACTCTTCGATTTTTCCTTTTTCTATATTAAATTCTGCTCTAACATGTATTTGATTTTCTCCGTTTATTCTTTCCCTCCAAGTTAGGTTAGTTATCTTTTTCATCTATTTAATAATTCAATGAGCTAGTAAATAAGTGTAAATGATAAATAAAATCATCATTATAGGAATAGCTAAAATCATTATCTATGCTAAAGAGTTAGACGCTTGAAATAGTTCCTCCATAAATAACATATTAGGTAAAGAAAATATAAGAACTCGAATTGGATACTACGATATGATGACTATATCGTAGCTTCTTGCAGCAGCCGCACCCATTATAGCTGACCTATCAAACGCATGAGTTGGGTTTGCTCATACTTCTCATCTACAACAGGCACCAAGCTTACCATAAGCTCATCCAAACCTGCAGTCAAAAGATTGGTCAACGATTTAACTACTGTGTCCTCATTTCCAAAGATTATCATATTATTAACAAAATCATCACTAACCCTATTATACGATGTTGGTGGAAAACCTGCAACAGTAAACATTTTAACATAAAAAGGAAACTTCGTATACATATCAAACATTTTATGACCTGCGACCATTATAGAATCACGATCTTGACTAAGTGCTACTGGAACATGCGCTACCAATGGAGGAGGATTTGAGCGTCCATTGGCAATTGCTGCTTTACGTAATAACGGAATTCCGGTGTGGAGTAAATATGGAATAGGACACATCCATGAAAGAGCTCCATCAGCAATTTCTCCAGCTAATTGAAACGCCTTTTTTCCGAGTGTGGAAATTAACACTGGAATTTGAGCTGTTCGTGGAAATTCGATAACAATATTAAAGAATTCTCCATGATGATCTATCTTCCCATCCAAGAAGAGAGAATGCAGCACTTTCACATATTCCCGTAGATGAACCAAGGGTTTTGTCTGGGGTAAGCCGTACATATCTTCTACAATGACACGATGACTCGGGCCAATTCCTAGGCGCAGTCTACCTGGTGCAATATCATGGAGTGCAAGAGCCTGTTGTGCTAGGACTACAGGATACCGTGGGTATGTTGGTATAATCGATGTTCCTAAACGTACTTTTGATGTTTTAATTGCTGTTGCTGCAAGTGTTGTCAGGACGTCAGGGGACCAAGGAGGCTGCACCATCCAGATCTGTTGGACACCGGCCGTTTCCGCTGCAGTAATTGTTTTTATTGCTGTTGCTGCATTTGTTCCATTTACGATGAGTCCAACAGATTCCCGTATTAGTCGCCGACTTGGAGGAACTTGTAAATCTGGATCTTTTGTCATATTTTATTCTCCCATCTTTTTTGCTTATTCATTTCTACAATCATATACTAATAAAATAAAGAACATGATACAGAATTAAGGATTGCATTTTATATGTTCTACCAAATCGCTATTATTCTACCATCTTTTAGGTTTTATGATTGGACTTGTCAATCTGTACTAACATTAGAAGCTAGACAAGAGTACATTAAAAAATATTCAAAACTTGGTGCCATGTGTGCAGAGTTAGTATACTATCGAGCAGTTTTTGAAGATGCAGAACAAAACAAAACAAAGAGTATGCCAACAAGAAATTACTATATGAGCCAATATTGACGATAGGTGAAGAAGCAAGCTTAGGTAACTTGATTACAACTTCTTTTCAAAAGATTGCAAATAATGTTACGGAAATAACGTTACTAACTATATGACATGTAATTCCAGAAAGACCAATTTTTCTAACAAAACAGATAGAGTTTTTCGAATACACCTTTTTTATATTGTAAGTTTTGTTTTTCTTTAGAAGATCCATCATATGCACCAATTACAGAATATTCTTTAGCTTCAAAATGTTTGTAATTGTTATCATAAATACGTTCTATTTGACAAGTCGGAATGACTATATATATATTCTGACATATTGGCAATTAAGTTTCTACTCAAACGTTGGCGTATCTACTGTTTTTTGATACAATTTTGTAGTTTGGAATGTTTAAAATAAAATTA
>JALDXL010000068.1:0-9247 GCA_032155045.1 Nitrososphaerales archaeon | reverse complement strand
ACCTTATTATTTTAATACGGACCTCGATAATAAAAGTGTGTATGTTGTTTTGGAAAAGTGAAAATAACAATAGTTCAGAAAACTAGAAAAAAAGGATTATTTTATAAAGATCTTGTAATGGAAATAACTTTGAAAATTCAACTTAAGATATTATTTTATAATTTAATAGAATTACAAAATATCTTCAAATAAAAATAAACTATTTGGTTATAATATAACATAATAATAAACTAAAATTATGGTTACATAATCAAAATTATATTTATATATTTGTATTAAAACTTAAAATTTAGATGATTATATAATTATCAGATATGGTTTTTCCTCAGTTTTATATATAAGTTAATAAACTTATTTATTTGATCGTAAATTACAGTTACAATTACAGATGATTTAAAAATTAATTTGGATGGTGTCTTATTAGTAAAATTATATAATAGATATTTGTAAATAATTTTAGAACTTAATTAGACGCATTTGTTAGTCGTGAAATAAAAAATAAGATAAATTATTTTAATATTAATTATGGTATGTAATTATTTTACCATAGACTGTATAGAATGTCTGTTGACTAAAAAATAGTTACATCAATGATTAGTTTTTTAAAGGTAACCTCCCATCAGCTGTGATAAGATAATTTAGTTTTTATAATGACATTAGTTATTTTTGAGTTTATGAATTAGATATTATGATAAACAGCACTTATAATTTTTTATTTCACATTTCGCTTCTAATATGAATTTTAATCCTTATTTAAAATCAAGTCTCTATTATAAATACCTATAAATTACATAGTTGTTGATATACATACAATCGCAATACAATACAATCAAGTCAGTCTGGAAGTAGGAAATGTTTTTAGTCTCCTACTCCCCGATATTTAAGATATTTAAAAATATTTTTTATCAGATTAAAGTTGATTTTTTTACCTACTTAGTTTTATTAATAATCCACTAAACTTATTTTATTTACATATTAACAATAGATTAACCATCATTTAAATAAACCAATATTTTGTTGCTCAAAATTTTCATATTTTATTTTAAATTTATTGAAAATTTATACAAACGTTATGGAAATTTAAATAAACTCTATTGATTTTATCAGTTAATATATGACAAGTAGGTTTTACGATAGAAAAGAAGCAGGAAAACTTCTAGCGGAAAAAATCAAAATATATATTGAAAATTATAATTTACAAACAAAACAAAACTTGTTTATTGTTATGGCTATTCCTCGAGGAGGTGTTATTATAGGCGATGTAGTCGCATCAGAATTAAACATTGATATGGATATAATTATTTCAAAAAAAATAGGAGCAGAAAACAATCCAGAGCTTGCAATAGGAGCGTTAATGGTAGATGGGAGTTATATTCTGAACGAAGATATTGTCAAGAGAATCAAAATATCTGATGAGTATATCAATAAACAAATAAAAATACTTCAAAAAGAAATTGAACGTAGATTATTAGAATTCAAAGGAAAAAAAGAAAGTAATAATGAATTGCAAGATAAAATAGTAGTAGTAGTAGATGATGGAATTGCAACTGGAGCAACAATCCTCGCAGCAGTAAAATGGTTAAAGGAAAAAAAACATTGTAAAAGATTGATAGTAGCAGTGCCTGTAGCTCCAGCTGAAAGCGAGATTTTGGAAAATCTTACTCAATATGCCGACAAAGTAATTGTGATCTTTACTCCTTATGACTTTGCTGCTGTAGGTCAATTTTATGAACACTTTGATCAAGTTAGCGATTCACAGGTTAAAGAAATAATGAGAAAATATGATTTTGTCTTGTAATAAGATGTTTATTGAATTATTATTAACTCATTGAAATTACCTTGTATATTGTACTAAAATATTATGATTAATTATATTTATAAATCAATTTTATAACATTTCTAAACACAAATGATATTCAAGAATGTTGAATTAGTAAAAAACACTATATTGATCCTCAATTTTGATAAATTCCAATTAGTCTGATGTTTGTTGCAAAATAAAAAAATACAACTATAATAATTACTTTTTATTGAATTAGAACTACCTCATTATAGGTTAGCTTTTTAATTTATAATATTATCTTAAAGAATATTTAAATGGTATAAATAAAAATAATTTGACCTTGAATGGTAGAATTTGGTTATAACAAATTTACTTTTTTCTCTATTATGTTCTAATTATTATAATTAATATAGTATTTTTATATAAAAATTGAGATAATTGGTGTTAAATTTTATAATTATAAAATTTTTATACTCAGATTATATTATATTATATGTCTTTGGTGTTTAAGGTTATTTTATCGAAAAAGGAATATCAAGAGGATTCTGGGTTAGATATCAATTTTACCAATCCGCTTGCTTCACCTACTTATAAATGGTATCAATTTCCTAAACGACTACACTTACTTCGATGGTGGATTAAACATAAATTTGGTCGCACAGACGAAGCAGTTTTAAAAAAAAGGATTATTCAGATAGGTAACAGCTTAGGTATTTCTACAAAATGGTTGAATAAGACAGTAGAGCATGCGATAACTGAATTTTCCGTTAATGGTTTAGGTGTTGATTACTATGGTTATCACAATATCAATCATGAATTAGAAGCTACATATTTTACTTTACTCGCAGCATATGGTCAAAAAAATCTTGATATAGATTGTCAATTCGATCTGGTTGATATAAAATATTTGTTCACCTCAGCTCTTTATCATGATTTCGATCCCCTAAAACGATTTGAGAAACCAAATGAAGATGCTGTTGAATCATATATAAGAAATGATAAAAGAATTAAAGAAGCTATAGATGAAGCTGGCTTGAATGTAGATATTGTTATTGCAATTATTCATCGAACAGCATATCCCTTCCAAGGAGAAATAGCTAATCATGCAAGACAAAGAATGCATCAATTATTTACTAATGCTGGAATTTCTATAAATGATATAGATAAAAGGAAACATTATGAAGATCTTGGATGGTTTCTTTCAGTATCTGAACGTGTAGCAGGTTATGCATTAGATGATTTCGAACATGCATTAAAGCTAGCTAGAAGGAATGCACATGGGTTAGGATGGCATCCTTCACGTATCAACAAAGAATCAGTCAAATTCTTTTCTTTGCTTAATAAAGAGAAAACTATGCTTAATCGTGTTTTAGATGGAATTTCTAATCAATGCAGAGAAAATTACAGGAATAACATACTCACATTTAAAGAATCTTTCCTAAAAGAAATTGAAATAAAAAATGCAGTAAGAAAAAAGGAGATCAATTTGGTATTTAAATCTGAGGATAATAAAAATATTGATTCAACTACTTTACAGGAACTTTTAAATCTTTATAACGAACTTGATAATCCTCTTGATATAAATAACGAAACAAAATTTACAAAATCAATTAAGAATCCAAAAACAATTCTAGTGACCTTAAGATTGAACGAAAGTAATGGAAAAGTAATTGGCTTTGCTAAAGGTGGACCATTGGAATACTATAAATTAAGAAGAGGCACTATCGAAAAAAATTTTGGTAAAAAAAATACTGTCTTTTTAGAACGTATAAATATCGAAACAGGTTATTGGGGTGAAAGTGGAGGACATAATCTTAGAATGAAATTTTTACTTGATTCAAAAAACAATGGTTACAAATTTGTTACTGGGTATGTACATAGAGATGTACTGCTTCGAAGGCTTAGTAATGGTGAACCAATTAGAATTATACAAAGATATGATCCAGATAAGCTTGATTACTATAGATTATATTTAAATAAATTAAGCATCTAATACTTTTTGCTATCGAGAAATTTTTTCTTTTCTGATTAAATAGTTTATTTTTAAGTAGAAACTTTTTCAATTAATTCAGTAGCTGTTAATTTTATCTTAATTTTTACTTTGGTTTATAAGTATATTCTAATTTAAATATTATAAAAATGAAATTATTGATCGAACATTACATTCGATTCTTGCGATTTATTTAAACTCAATAATGCTATACTTTTGTTATATTTCGCATCATTATCATTTGGGTATAAATCCAAAATTTTATCATACATTTGAATGGCATCGTCATAATTACCTAAATTATGCAAGGCAACTCCTTTGTTATTCAAGGCTAAAAGATCGTCAGGAGCCACAGTTAGTACCTGGTTATACATTTTAATTGCTTCATTATAATTGCCTATACTTGCAAATGCTAATCCTTTATAATTTAATGCAGAGGTATTTGTTCGATTTATTTTAAGTATTTCATCATAGATTTGTAATGCATAATCTGCTTCACCGTCTGAAAGATAATCATTTGCTTTTTGTAACAAATTTGAAACTTCTTGATAATCCATAGAATAACTAGTAGCAGAAGAAGCTGAATAATTTGATAAAAGTAAGAATAGAGCAGTGATGAATATGATATTGTACTGTATAATTTTAAGACATTTCAAGGGGCTTATACTTTAGTTCAATAATTATTTAAGCTTTATTTATTATAATCATTAATTAGAAAATATAAAATTAAATATAAGAAGTTAATCATTAATTTTAAATTCTTTTGTAAAAGTTTATTAACAATAATTTATATTCATATCAAATAATCGTCCAGCTACTGTTTAAATTCTTTTTGTTTATTTATAACTTGAGTTTCCATTTACGTAATAATTTTGTTATCTTTTATAGAATTATAAATATAGCTATGAAACGAATTTTTAAAAATGTATCTACTTCTGATTCTGTTTACTGTTAATTCTATACCCTAAATCTCCAAAAAAGAAAAAAATAAGTCAATGTCAAATAACTACGAAGACCACAATTCTGGTGGATTCAAAGGGAGAACTATTATCTTACCTTCTTTTATTATTAATATTATAATAATTCCTTTTAACAATAACATATCATAATTTAACTGAACATTAATCTTTATTAATAACATTACATATAATATAAGTATAGCATGTGTGACTGCTATAAAATACCAGAAAAAATTAAAATAAAATATAATAAACTTTTGCTCGAGAAAAATGAGGAAGATATTGAGACAAAGCCAATAATAGCAAATTGATATTCCTTTTCCTATTTTTAACTTGCCAATGAAATATTATTTATCTACGAAAAAGGCTGTTTAGCATTTTCACAAGTCAAGGAAAATGATATTGAAGTATTTATAGCATCTATATAGAAAATGTATCACTAAGATGATTGCAATTTGTAATAACCATAAAACTAAGAATTTTGTAATATCAAATTAATAGCATACAATGAAAAAAATTTGTTGTTATTACAGTAAATTTGAAATTTCAATCATAATTTTGTTATGCTTATATTTCAAACTAACATTTTTTCATATATTAAGAATAATATTGCTGAAACAAAAAACTGTATATAAAAATTTATAATAAATTATGGAAATTATAAACAATACTACTTATTTATAGCGTATAAAAATTAATTACATGGATTCTATTGTTTATTATTTTTAAGCTGACAACTGATTATATATTCAAAATGATATAAAATAATGATGATTAAATAGGATTTTCAAATGCTGTACCCTGTAGTATTCGTAAGCTAAACTTCCAGCCGTATACATTTTTGGTGTCAATAGAATTGAATTTTCATTATGTATACCAATTAATGTTCTTTGTTCTATTGTTATTTGTGTAGTGAGTTTTTTCTTGTTTGAAGTTGTCTAAAGCCGCTTAAAATATTAAATATTATTAGTTAACTTGTCTAACAATAAATTAAACTTAAAAAAAGGAGATTCTGTTAATTATTATGGATATTGTAACTGATCCATGTTATGATGTCATTATAATAGGTGCAGGGCATAATGGCTTAACTTGTGCATCTTATTTAGCAAAAGCTGGTTTAAAAGTATTGGTAGTGGAAGAATATCACACAATAGGAGGAATGACAACTACAGAAGAAATTACCATGCCAGGATTTAGATCTGATGTACATGCATTTGGTTATCAACTAGCAAATTTATCTCCCGTACCTAAAGAACTAAATCTTGACAGGTATGGATTTGAACTCATAAAACCTGAGATTTCATATTCTCATATATTTCCAGATGGGAGGTACATATCTATGTATAAAGATCTGGAAAGAACAATTAAAAGTATAGAAAAATTTTCTAAAAAAGATTCAGATACATGGAACAAAATGTTTAATTCATATCTAAAAAATAAAGATTCAATAGTATCGTCGATTAATTCTTCTCCAAAACCTTTATCAGTACACTTGACGAATATTGAAAAAAGAAATTTAAGCTTCCATATAGAGAATGATGAAACTGAAAACTTTGAAACATACAAATTTGATCTTCAATCAATGAGATCTTGGACAAATGAATGGTTTGAGACAGAAGAATCAAAAATAATGTTTGGTACATTTTCTGCTTTTGTTGGGCTCTCCCCTGATGATGCAGGTGGCGGTTCTCTTTCATATCTGTTCGCCAGTATCATTCAAGACGGTGGAAATAATGTTGTTAAAGGAGGGTTCATAAATTTACCAAACGCATTATCAAAGTTTATAATTTCACATGGAGGTGAAATAATCACTAATGCATCTGTCAAAAATATTATTATTAAAAATGGCAAGGCAATTGGAGTAAGACTTGAAAACGGTAAAATTATAGGTGTTAAAAAAATAATTGCGTCAAGTACTGACCCTTTCACACTTGTGATTAAGCATTTGGGTAAAGAAAATGTAGATAAGAGAATTTTTCAAAAAATAAAGAAAATAGAGTGGGGTGATGCAATTTTTGCGATTTATATTGCACTGAATAATCCTGTAAAGTTCAAAAGAGATTCTGAAATTTTATCCTTATCCAGTCAAATGCATTTGTCTCCTCCTAATCTAGACTATTTATCCAAGATCTTTTACGAATGTAGAAACGGAAGGATACCAGATAACCCCCTTGCAATAATGAGTAATGATTCACTTATGGATCCTAGTAGGGTTCCTATAAATAAACATCTTATAAAGTTCCTTATTTTAAGTGTCCCATATGATATCAAAGAAACTAGTTTTGATAATGATTCTACAAATATATCTTCATCACAGAAATATTTATGGGATGAAATTAAAGATAAATATAGCGAAATTATCTTATCCTCAATAAATCATAACTATATACCAAATTTATCTAATGAAAAGATAAATAGTATATCATACTCTCCTAGAGACTTTGAAAATAAACCTTCAACATGTATTCGAGGAACTCTTTCATGCGGAGCAGTTTTGCCTTACCAGAGTGGTCCAATGAGACCAATATTAGAATTAGCTGATTATAAAATCCCGTTAATTTCAAATGTGTATTTATGTGGATCTGGAAGTCACCCTGGACCAGGAGTATCAATGGCGCCAGGAAGAAATGCTGCAATGAAAATACTTAGAGATTTGAATTTAAAGATCGAACGGTAAAATATATGAAATTCATTGTAGTAAATATTTAAATAAAGTATTGATACATTAAATTATTGGACAAACAATATTATCGATAGAGCAATAATAGAATCTATAAAATACCATAGAAGATAACAAAATAAATATAAATATTGTACAGATAAGAAGTCATTTCTTTTATAATATTTAATAAGTTGTTAAATGATCCAATAATAAATTATTAGATTATGATATTATTTACTATTTGTTAATACAATAGGTTAGCATGAATTTGCGTAAGCTGATGTTTAGAAATGTAAAGCATCATATCTAAATAAATATTATTCAGATTTATAAAAAATAAAAGAAATCAATTATTAAGTAATTTTTTATTCCAAATTTATGCAATATAACATGTAGAACAAAATTGGAATAATCAGATAGATATTATTATGACGTATTGCTATTCTATAAAAAATAATCCAAAATAGAACACATTCCAATTGATGCTATAAATTTTCAATTTTAATAAATACAATATCTTTTTGATAAATAAAGTAATATGACATGAGTTTTTTAAATCAGATCGAAACCTAATAAATAATATCATATGTTTATAAATTTAGATTGAGATTAATTATTTACACAGGAAAAGGGGGTACAGGTAAAACTGTAACTTCATGTGCTACAGCAATTAATCTAGCCGAAAGAGGTTATAAAACATTTTTAATATCTGCAGATCCTGCACATACCATTAGTGACGCTTTACATATAGAGATAGGACATTCAACAAAAGAAATTATTCCGAACTTAGAAGCAATAGAGATTGATCCATTATTTGAAATATCTAAAAACTATATGGATATAATTTCCTCTATAGGCTCTTCACTTCTTGGTAGAGGTGTCAACTCAAATCTTGCTTACGAAATAGCAATGTTACCTGGTATGACACAGCTTTTTTCATTGATCAGAATTGAAGAAGTCATAAAGGATAATAATTATGAACAAATCGTTCTCGATATGCCTGCATCTGGAGAGGCTTTAAAATTTCTCTATTTCCCGAAAGTTGTTGGATCAATGGGCAAGCATATGACAGGTGCGGCAACATTGTTTAGTAGTATTGCCAAGTTATTTCAGCCCCTTTCTAATTATTATACTTACATAGATTCTTTTAGCACTCAAACAGATATACTAAAGCGTTTAGATAATTTATTTAATATCATAACAGATCAAACTATTACTAGTTTACGTCTAGTTACAAATTTAAATAATTTTAGTGTAAAAAACGCAAAACGTGCGTTAATGTCCGCTAATCTTTTTGGAATAAATGTTGATCTCGTGATCATAAATAAGGTGGATTCTGCTATCAAAGAAAGATTGCTTGATTTAGAGAAAATTCAGTTAAATTTTTTTCCGATTCCATGTCGAAAAGCAGAACAGATGGATGAAGAACTTGAAGGAATTGAAAATTTAAAACAACATAATTTTAACATATTTTCACATGATGATCCATCTCAAATCTTCTTTCAGGAAAAAGTGTATTCAATTGAAGGGGACAATAATTCTATAAGACTTAGATTCAAGATCCCATTCCTAAATAGTACTAAATTAGACGTTAAAAAAACATATGATGAATTAATTATAACTTTGCAACATGATAGAGGCATACTTGTAAACACTATAGCTTTACCTTTTGTTGCTACAGCTATGGACGTAGTCGCAAGCAGAATTGATAATAACCAATTAGAAATAACACTACAATAACAAATATAAAAACAGATTTTTTTAAATCAATAATTTCTTTATTCTATACATTAATAACATAATTTTTTAATCTCCAATGTAATTTTTGAAATTGTGATAAAATGTAAATCTAA
>JALDXL010000067.1:0-9260 GCA_032155045.1 Nitrososphaerales archaeon | reverse complement strand
TCAATTTAACGCTTTTATATTTAAATATTATTTTTAAATTACCTTTAGAAAAATAATACTTGCTTTAAAATTATTCGCCAGTTTTTGGAATGTAACATACTACATAGTATTTTTGTATTCCTCATTATTCATTATGATATACATTATTTTTTTCTTCCATGTAATTGATACAAAGTATAGACGTCATTAATAATCCATTAACGATTGTAACAAAATTTTGTAGTTATTTAAAATTTAGCTTTTAATTGAATCGATCATCCATTTTAAATACGATTTTGAAACATCATTCATTTTAATTTCAATGATTTCTGGAACATCATACGGATGCAATCTAGCAATCTCTAGTTTTAGTTTTGTAGCTAACGATTTGGTTGTTTTCAAAAGAACCATGATTTCCTCATGGTCTTCGAGCTTGTTGCTCCAGGAATAAAATGATCTTATAGGAACTAAACTAATGCATGCACATAATTTTTTTTCTATAATTAGATCATTAACATTCTGGATTATGGATTCCTTATTTGGAAATGTTGATACTATAATGACAGCTGACTGGTTCCTCCCCCGTCTCATTGGTACTTAAACTATAGTGCGGTATTATAAGATTTTAGATCATTTTTTTAATACTATCTTCTTGCTACGAGAATGCTGAAATAAATGTTGCAAATTTTGTAGAAGAAAGATCTAGATTATTATAAAATAATCTATAGTTACCCATAAAATGTGTAACAATGTAATAGTAATTATTAGATAGTTTGATCAAAGGAATACAACAAACACATATGAATCACATTAATCTTACAATATAAACAATACACGCCTAACTGATATAATTCGTATTTATTTATTTATTTTCTTTTTTTTATTATTAAAATTTTTTAAATTTAATTAATTTGGTGACTCGTAGGATAATAGATAATAAAATCTAGTATGGAGTTATTGTCCATAGGCTTCATAAATTATTTGTCCTAGACCATAAATTAATGAAATAAAATAAAAATAGTTTCTCGTTTAGAAACCGCTTTCATTGGTTTTTATTAATTAATTGTTTAGAAAATTTAATATTGAATGTATCTGTTACAATTTCATTATTCGTAACGGATATCTTTGAAATCTTTGGAGTTATATCTATTTCATATTTTAAATTTAAAAAATATGAGCTTAACAATATAGTTATTATAACTAAAGATTTGGTGTTGTCTTTAGAAGATATACTTAAAATATTACTATCTTTATCATATCGTAATTCACCGGAATAATTCATTCTTAGAGATAAATTTATTATTTGAAAAAGATCTTCTACAGAATAATCAGTGAGATTGATTCCATATTTATTCAAATAATTTAGAAAGGAAACATAATTTTTGTTGAAATAAATTTTAGAATGGATTTCATCATATCTATGAATTTTATCTTGTAGTGTTATGCCCTGTAAATCGGTATCCTCCCGGTCGTGGCTAGATACATGATGAGTAATACTATCAGTAGAAGACGAAATATCTAAATTACTATATTTATCATTATTATTATTGAATACTTTTAATGAAGGCAAATTTGAAAGATAGACTGAATACAAGTAATTAGAAGTAGAAAAGCAGGAAAGGTCTTCAATAAATTTAATGATTTGAACAGCTTTTAACTGATTCAATGACTCAGTTTTATTCAAATTTTTTATCTCTATTGCTTTTTTCCATTCATCTTCGAAAATTTTCATATATGAAAATCCTAATACATCAATAGAAGTAAATAACGCTGCTTTACCATTTGCTCCATCTATATTTATAATGTTACTTGAATCAAGGATAATAATATTGGAAAAAACATTACCGATTTTTATCATAATTTCATCTGGTAAATAGGATAAGTATTCACTACCAATACATTGATTTGATATTAAAAATTGGAGTTTTACTCCTTTGGTAATAGCTTTAATTAATGAAGACGTGCATTCGGAAATTAATCGCAAGCCCCAGATATCGAGAATTGCAGTAATACTAGTTCGAGTATTCTCAACTAAATTTGATAATTTTTGAAGTGTAGATTTAGGATCTAATATAAAATACCTCTTTTCTTCTAAACCTTTTAATGAATTACTTTCGTCATTTATCTGTTGTAATTTTTCAACAACTCGCTTCATATTCTCTAATTTTTGTTCTTGAAGTATGACAATTTCTTCAAAAGCGTCGGTTGGATTTATTGCGCTACATATTAGTGGTTTTTGTTGAGAAATTATAGTCAGTCCCTTTTTCTCTAATTTTTTTAGAGTGAGATAAATTTTTGTTCTGGGTAAATGAGAATAATAAGCTATTTCACTAGCTGATAATGAGCCTTTTCCTACCATGGTTAAATAAGCACGAGATTCATATTGTGATAGACCAAATTCCTCCAAATTGCCAATGAGATCTTTATTTTCAGTATTTATATTATTGACACATCTATCAGTATTGTTATTAAGACTGCCCTGATTTGGATAATATTGTTTTCCCGATTCAAAACTTTTTTTATCGTTTATTTTAATACTATCAATATTTATATCCTGGACAGAACATTCGTCATTGATGTGTCTCTGATTCATTGATATGTTCATAAAAATAATATTTAAAATAAAATCCCTTTGTCAATTAGATTACGTCAAAGCTCAAAAAAATACTAAGCTAAACGCAACTTTGTAACCTCGATTATTGTAACCACAGTTACTATTAAAGGTCGATAATGATGGTATTATATAGATACTATAAGAAAAGAAATCGTAATTCCATCATGAGAGAAAATGACAAGTTAGAGATCATAGATAGATCTTTGGCATCAACGGTGGCTAAAGTGACTTCTACTACGAATACTACCCATGATACCACCGTCAATGTGGCAGTTACACCATCTACTGGAGAGAAATATCAAGAGGTAAAAGAAGAAGATGATTTCTATTTTAGCTCTCAAAATATAGCTTCCAATTATCATCGATATCAAATTGCAAAAGATCACGAATTTTATCTAATAAAACATAACATACCATTGAGACCAAAAATAAATCAGATACAATACAGGATTATCACTGAAATAAATAATCTTCAAAATATTTTTAATGAATTAAAAATCAGAGATGAAGAAGAAATTAAAAAGTTAGTGATTTCCATAAAAGAGAACAATATTCAGTATTCCTCGCTAATCTCAGCTGAATTAACTGTAATTAGAAGTACTAGCAGAGCCATATGGACCACAAAAATTGTCTTGGACGATTTATATAATGAGATTTGTAATATATCCAGTTTTAAAGACTTGGTGGTTACGATAACTCCTTTATTATCTGTTATAAAAAATATAAGATCTTTGTTAATCCCTCATATTAGAGAACCAGAACATGAGTTTAAGAATATATCAGATCTGTTATGTGATATTCTTTTTAATGCTGGTCAAATTGGAGGACATCTAATCAATTTTAAATTAGCAAATAATAGAGCATTAAATATTCTAAATGAAGCATTATTTAAAGCAGAAAATAAAATAAAAACGGAATTTTTGCCTATTCCTAATATAATAACATAGGAAAAATAAAGAAAAAAGAAAAACTACCTCAATAATTTCTCGATCTTTCTATTTTCTATTTTCTAATAAATTTCTAATTTATCATCTCAAATTCTTTTCTTTCCTTCATCAATATAGAATATCGATTCATTTTTATTTAAGGAAGAACCGGAAATCAAATTTAATAAAGATGTTGTAATATTTCCTATATCTGGTTCAATTCCTTCTACATTACCAGCTAGCACTAGATACAATCGAATCCTGGATCCTAATACATCTGATAATTCTTGATTTACTGTAGCTGTATATGGCCTAAGTGCACCTCTAAACACCTCAGACCTAGCTCTAGACAAGCCTGAGATTTTCTTTCCAGCAGGAGAGTCAGGACCAAGAATCACTATTATTCCTTTAGAATCTTTAAATTTAGCAGGTTGATGAACCGCGCCATCTGGTGCCATAAATTTTACTCCTTCTCTGGTAATCAATCCAGGAATATGAATAAAATTATTCACAAGTTCGTCCCATTCTTGTCTTGATAAAGATGATAAATTGCGATTATAATCATAATCTCCTGTTATATGAATAATTGCATCGATATTTTCGAATTTTGTTTTAGCAGTATTAAAAATTCTCTTAACTTTCTCTTCATCTAAAAGATCTAAAGAATGGCTATGAAAATCTTTATAATAATTCATGTCATTAGGATTTCTATAAAGAATTATTACCTGTTTAACACCAATTTCATTTAGTTTATTTGCAAGGTTAACTACTCTCTGTACATCTTTTTCTTTTGAAGATGTTGTTGTAACAACTACTACTTTGTCTTTTAAATCATGTATAGTATTACCATCTATAAAAGTACCAACAATTGGTTTAACAGGATAAAACACTCTATCGTTTGGAATAACTCTACCGTTGATTAATTTACTGATAGTATCATCTGCCAAGGTTAAAACCATTTCAGCGACTTCATCTTGACTTAGAAATTCGTTATCTACTATCATTTTACTTGTATTGTTTTGAATTTTTTCAGCTATTTCTTGGATTTTTGTTAGCATTCCATCGATTGTTTTATTCAAAGTATCTTGAGTATTGTTGCTGGTTGTATTGGTTTTAGCATCAGGATTTGTTGTTGTTGGTGAGGTTGATGTGGAAGAAGATCCAGAAGAAGAATTTGATGTACGTGAATTTAAAATTTCTTCAGCGATATCCATAGTTCCTTTTGAATACACTTCAGAAGGCTCTCCAAATAGTTCTAATCCTTTTGTTGCAGCTACTTCGATCTCTGGTGATTCAAGGCCAGGATATCCACCTATACGTAAAAATTCTGCAGCTGCTTTTGGATAAACAGTTTTGTAAATTCGATCAGAATGAACCGGCCCTGGGTTTGTGGCAACAGACTTTATCCCCTCGCCAACAAGCTCCCATGCTAATGCTTCAGCCAATCTATTTTTTGCGCCTTGTGCGGCAGTATAAGGAGTTCTGAATCTATATGGTCTCTGTTCATATTTATTTTCTTCAGTGAAAAAAGTAGCTATGGTTATTATTTTAGAACCTTTTTCCATTACTTTAAGTCCCTGAACCGATGTCCAAAATGTTCCAGTAAGATGGATAGCTACACAGTCCTTAAAATCCTTGAATGAGGCGTTAGTAAATGTTTTTACAGGACCAGAAACTCCAGCATTATTTACGATAATATCAACCTTACCAAATTCTTGTTTAAGACTTGAAAACATTTCATTAATCCCTACTTCATCTGAAACATCAACTCCGGAAAAAGATCTAACTTTACCAGAAGATCCAACTCGTTTCATAATATCGGTAAGGATGTCACTGGTTTTATCTAACGGTTCCTTTCTCCTTCCCATTATGATAATACTTGCGCCTTTTTCTGCAAATTTTTTAGCGATAGCCTGACCTATTCCTGTTCCACTCCCAGTAATTACAACTACTTTATCTGAAAATTTTAAATCTGATGATTTAGAAGATTCTGTCATTATTATTCTGGCAGATTCCATTAAACTATTTAAGTTTTGCGAATTTAATATAAGAGTTACCTTTAAGAGTGGTTAGTGTTATAATACAGGTGCAAAGAAGAATGAGAAAGGTAACTAAATTACGTTTATTAATTCTTTATGGAATTGTTTTAGGGAACCTTCTTTTAGCATCTTCAGGCCAGGTTTTTACAAAAGATGTTTATGCTCACCAACTTTTTAATTCTTCAGGAGAAAAAATAGGAAAATATTATGTACAGGTAGCCACAAGTCCTGAGATTCCAACTACTGGTCAAAATACAACAATAATGATGAGAATATCTAGTACAGATGGGACAGAACTATCTGATGTTCCAATTTCTATTGAAATAACAAAAAATGGACAAGAGATTGATAGAATTCCTCAAATTGTGGTAACAAATGGCCATCATGAATTTGATTACAAGTTTCTAGAATCAGGAAACTATGTGTTTTATGTTTATGTACAAGATCTTTATTTTTCAGAAAACACTTTAAGATTTACATTTAACTTAAGTACACTTAATCCGTTTGGATATATTTTCTTTTCATTGATAAGTTTCGCGGTATCAGCTCCATTTGTAGTACTAACAATAATCTTCATAACAAACAGAAGACGAAACAAAAAAATGGCAGACAATAAAACCGTATAGATAAATAAATAAAGTGAAAATACAAGAAATTGAAACTAAATTTAAAATGGTTACTCTTTCAAGATTAGAATAACAGGTAACAAAATGTTTAAAATATATAGAATAAGAAAAATAAATTTAGACAATATAATTCATAGATAAATAATCAAGTAATAAGAAAAGAAATAGAAAAAGAAACTTGTGATATCAAGAAATAGTAGATTTTTCTATTTTTGAAAAAGATTTTTCTTTATTATCTTTTATTCTCCAAGCATACAAGGTCACAATAAGCATCATAGAAAATAATATAATTCCTATTCCAAGATGCAAAGTTACCAAATGAGCATGAAGACGTTCTAAGATTACAATCGCCCCTAAACTAATTTGGGTAACTACAGCGGATCCTGCAATAATAGAAGCAATTTTCATTCCTTTTGGAGACTGTTTTGATTTTAGTGTAAATCCCATTGTAACTATAACCATCAAACCGGTAATAGCTGCTATAGTACGATGAAAATATTCTATTATAAAATCTGCTAAAGGGACCAACCCTGCAGGACATAAAGGCCAATCTGGACATGATAAACCCACTCCTGAGGCACTAACATAACCACCAATAAATATCAGAGTAAAAAGTATTGAAAGAGTAGAAAAAGAAAGTATTTTGAGGAACATTTAAAATTATTCCTTTTTTTGAGTTTTTATTTTAGTTTTTTTTTTTTGCTGTCTATTCCACTACAAGTGTTCCTGTCATATAGGGATGTACAGTACAATAGTAAGGATGACTTCCTGCATCAACGTTTGCTGTCTCGATTACTTTGAATTCTCCACCATTTATTATACTTGTATCGAAGAGTTTGCCAGAAGTAGCATCCGAGGCACCTTCACCATTTGTAACAGTATGTGGCATCAGATCTAAATTATCTACAAGTATAGTATTACCTTTTTTGACTTTCAGTTCATCAGGGTCATAGTCAGGATTGCCTTGTGTTGCTGCGCCTTCTAGGATTGTCAATGTAACATCTGCTTTAGGTTTTTCTGCTGGAGCAGCTGCCCCACCTGCTGAAGCTGTTGTGGTCTCCTCTGGCGCTCCTATAGGAATTGGGTGTGGTGCTGGTTCCATTTGTGGTCTAGTAAGATCTATCTCTGGTTTTATTTTGGCTGAAGGTGGAGGAACAGAGTGCATATGTTCCCATTGTGAAATTCCTATTACTGCACCAACTATCATTACCCCAATCACGATTACTAACCCTTTGGCTAGCCTTCGTGATGTAGTTCTAATGATGGGGGTCTCGTCGTCTGTAGTCATAGTATTCTTCTCCAATCTTGAATGGATCTCTCATTTCTGCCGCCACTCCTTTTACAGAGTTCTTGAGGAAGTTATAGATCATTAAGAGATACGAAAATCCAACTACCCATGCGCCTATTGTTGCAATCTGGTTCATAGCTATCCACTCAGGTAATGGGATATAGTCGAAATATCTTCTTGGCATTCCATACAATCCCAATACGTGTTGAGTCATAAACACCACTATTATACCGGAAAATGCAGCAACCCAGTGTATCTTTGCAAGCTTTTCGTTATACATTCTTCCAGTAATTAACGGGAACATATAGTACAAGAATCCCGTGAACGTAAGTGATACCGTACCCATAAGTATCAGGTGGAAGTGTCCTACAACCCAATAACTATCGTGAGTTATGAAGTCCAATGGCAATGCAGTATTGACAACACCACCTGCTCCCGATGCGAAGAATAGCATTATACCCCCTACACCAAAGAGCATCGGAGCTGCAAACTTGATTCTGCCTCCCCACATAGTAGCTACCCAGTTAAAGACATGCATAGCTGACGCTGGTACCGCTGCTAGAGTACCGACCATGAAGACCGTCTTTTCTGTAAAGCTCATACCGGTTGCCAACATGTGATGAGCCCAAGAAGCGAAACCAATAGTCGACAGCAGCAGGAACGCTATTACTCCTGACTGGTAACTGAATATTGGTTTCCTTGAGAACTTGGGTATCATCTCATAGAGCATACCCACCGCCGGGAGCAGGAATATGTACACCTCCGGATGGAACGTAAACCAAAAGAGGTGCTGGTACGCTATAGGATCCCCACCCAATGCAGGATTAAAGAATCCGGTTATACCAAGCCTATCTGTATATAACATGATTAATGCTGCGGCAAACGTAGGTATGGCAACAAGTGTCATGAACGAAATAGAGAGTATAGACCAAGCAAATAACGACATTTTCATTATAGGTAAATCTGGATGTTTACACCTAAGCATAGTTACAATAAAGTTTATAGAGCCAAGGACCGATGACAGCCCAAGAATCTTCAAACCAAATATCCATAACTCTGCTGCTGGACCTGGTGCACGTATAATGGAATAGGGAGGATATGCAGTCCAACCAAGATCTGCAAAACCTAACCATACCATTGCGGCACCTACAGGAATCATCCAAAATGCTACAGCATTCAATTTTGGCCATGCCATATCTTTGTATCGAACCAGAATTGGAATCAAGTAATTACCTATACCGGCACCAAAAGGTATAGCCCAAAGGAAGAGCATAGTGGTACCATGAACGGTAAAGAATCTGTGAAATGTATTGGGATCAGGAATAATTTGTTGTCCTGGCAAAAACAATTCAGCTCTAAGTGCTAAAGCCAAAGCTCCTCCCATCATCAAGAAGGTTACCGACGAAATAATATACAGTAAACCTATGTCTGTATGATGAGTGGAAAATATAACCTCCCACAAAGGACGAGGTTTTTTAATTTCTAGAACCATCTTACCTTAATACCTCCATAACATCAAATACACCTCTGTACAAACATCTTTATCAATAAAAGTATTTTGTTCTTTAATGTACGTGTTAATTTTCATTTTCATTTTCATTTTCATTTTTTACTCCTTTCTTGTTTCATTCTCCTATTATTCTACGACTAAAGTCCCAGTCATATATGGATGAACCATGCAATAAAACGGATGTGACCCTGCATCTACAGCTGCTGTATCGATTTCAGCTGAATCGCCACCATTTATTATACTCGTGTCAAATAATTTGCCAGA
This sequence comes from Nitrososphaerales archaeon, assembly GCA_032155045.1. Classification (GTDB taxonomy): domain Archaea; phylum Thermoproteota; class Nitrososphaeria; order Nitrososphaerales; family Nitrososphaeraceae; genus TH1177. The sequence continues at coordinate 14 of JALDXL010000067.1, read as the reverse complement.
ATTTGGATCGGTAC
>JALDXL010000066.1:0-9297 GCA_032155045.1 Nitrososphaerales archaeon | reverse complement strand
AATATTAATACCGAATTAATAAAGTAGACTCGTAACAGATTAGCAACGGGCCCGTCGGGAGTTGAACCCGAGACAGCCGGATTTCTTTCTTTTTAAGTTAAAAGTCCGGTACTCTACCTGGCTGAGCTACGGGCCCATAAGGTATTACAATTCATTGTATTGTATATTATTCACTATAAATATTAATCTGATCAATCTTAATTTCTAAGATTATAAAATTAGATTTCAAAAGTCCATACGTAGAGAGGGTAAAACGAATAATTATCAATCTAAAATGCTTAAAAATCCTTCCAATAATTATAATAATATAAAAATCTATTGTCGATTGTTAGTTGTACTACTTTTTCGATTTCAGCAAGTTTGGTCGTAGTTATAAATTAATTTTTATTATATTAATACCAAAAAACACTTGAATCAAATAATAAATCTAAAATTATTCTAGGCATATTTTCATTTAATCGTTAAATCATTTTATATTTGGCTATAATCTATAATGAAAGGATACCAGATAAACGGTTTAACGAATAATGAAAATTGGATATCCTTGTATAAATTACTCTATTAGAAAAAAACCATTGCTACTTTTCGATTATCATCTTATTCAGAAGAACGACCAATACAATGCATAAACTATAACCTTGCCACTCTTATTGAAATCTTGAGATTTAATATAGATAATAATTTTATGTTTTTTAGAATAAGTTCAGACATCATTCCATTTGCATCCCATCCGATTTACAAGTTTCATCTATTTAAAGCCCCATAAAACATGATTATTAGACCGAAATTGAATGTTTATATAAGAAAAAAGTCACATAATAATATTATGAACTTTACATCATACTTTAAAAAAATATTTAAAAAAGAAAAGAAACAACCTAAACCTGATGATAAACCACTTGAGAACGCATAACAAGATGATACTATCTGCTAGCGTACGAAAATTGGAAGTGCATAAATAAAGGTTTTTTGCGTGTAATATGTTATGGAATAAAACAGCTTATAGCAGTCCTATTTCATAGTAATATGACTTTAATAGAAAATGGAATCGTCTACCCATAGCTAATAACATAGGCATAATTGCTGAAATAATCAGATTCGAGTAAATGGGATCATGTAATACTATAGGCATATATTTAGTCATATCTTATACCACTTAGCCTTGATTTTCTAACAATATTTATTAGCAAATAATAAAGTAGTAATCAAAAAGGAGATAAAATAATGGTTGAAATCAGTGCAATTATTGGAATTGTTTTTACAATTATAATTGTGGGCATAATAGCCTATCAAATATACAAACGTAGATATGGTCTTGGTCAAAAGGGTTCATTTCCTGGTTTTGGGAAGCAATATCCAAGGGGAGGAGTAACTCCTGAAGGTGAACCGTTAGAATCAAATGGTACTCCCGTATATAATAAATCATTGTTTAGAGTCATAATTCCTGCGGTCATTGGACTAATTATCATTATAGTTTTAGTTACAGCTAGTGTTAAGACCATTGAAGCAGGGTATAGGGGAGTTTTATTGCAATTTGGTGCAGTCCAACCAAATACTAGCCTTGAGGCAGGTCTTCATTTTGTAGTTCCATTTCGTGACCAAGTTATGCCTGTTGAAGTTAGAACACAAAAGGTAGTTGTAAGTTCTACTTCCGCCTCCAAAGATCTTCAGGAAGTTAGTACAGAAGTTGCCCTGAACTATCATATACGACCGGAAGCTGTACAATTACTTTACAGGCAATTAGGATATGATTATGCAAACAGGGTTATTCTTCCAGCTATACAAGAATCGGTAAAACAGGTTACTGCTCGTTTCAATGCTGAGGAATTAATAACTAATAGAGAGACAGTCAAGAACCAAATTGAACAGCAAATTCAAGCTCGTCTGGCTAATTACAATATTGTCCTCGAAACATTGTCAATTACAGAGTTTCGATTTTCAACACAGTTTACTAAGGCTATTGAATCCAAGGTAGAAGCTCAACAGAGAGCTTTACAAGCACAAAATGAATTACGTAGAATCCAAATTGAAGCGAATCAAACTGAGGCAAAGGCCATAGGAGAACAAAGAGCAGCTATAGCTCAAGCTACAGGTTTAAAACAAGCAAACGTCCTTAAAGCTGAAGGTGAATCAGAGGCGATTAATATTATTGATCAACAATTGAGACAAAGTCCAACTTATTTAGAATGGCTGAAAGCCCAAAGATGGGATGGTCAACTTCCATTAGTTCTTGGTGGTGGAGGTGAAGGTGCAACTCCATTTATAGAAATTCCAACTTCAAGGAGCGGACTTAATTCTACTGGTAAGTGAAGGTAACTTTCCAAAGTTCCACACTTACCGACAAAGTTCAAGAATTTTTATGCAGCCTTCCTTTCATAGCCACTAACCAAAATAAATATAGTTTCACTGCTTTAAAGTCCTACTCAACATAATAAAACTCATTTTTATAAAAATCTTGGATTTTTCAAAAAAAAATAAAAAATAAAGATTAAGCAGTATTCTGCAAATATTTGTACCCTTATCGTCCCTAAATAATGAGACAATAAACACAATTTTGATGTAAGTATACCATTCTATTTCATTAAATATTATGTTTATTGTATTAAATTATAATATTAATTTCCGTTAAGGAAAGAATTATTGAAATTCTTGACATCTATTATAAAAAGCGAATACATCTAAAAATTCAGGTATTTCCGAATTGGAAAATAAAGTCTAAAAATATTTCCGTAGAAAATATTATTACAAATAACGTAATACATGGTATGAATCAATTAAAAAATATAGACTTCTTTGAACTTGACAGAGTGTTAGAAGATATTGCAAAGACATATGCTGCCCCTTCAGCTACTGTATGGTTTAAAGTAAATAATAGAAAGCCCACAAAACAAGAATACCATAAAAAGGTTATTGAATTTATAAATAAATTTGAAAATTTGTTAATCTCTTGTTTTCCTAATAACGAATATTCAGACTACTTAGAACAATATATTTCAAAAAATATAAAATATGAAATTTCATCAATTAATTCAGGAAATAACAAAGAAGTGGAAAGAAGATATAGATATTATGTCGATTACAATTAAAAAATGAAGATTGAGTAATAGAAATGAATTTAAATTTGTATCAAATTGCATTTCCTGGAATACTAGCATTATTGGTTGTTGGAACTATAGGTTTTCTACTTGCTTTTAGTTATTATCCAGAAAAACATGTTAATGTGGATATTGATGGAAAATGTTATGAGTTATTAGATATATCAAATGAAAAGCATAAAATTCTAAGAGCAGAAAATGAAATCAATGTTAAACAGATGCAATTAAACATGATCGAACGCGGTGATGCTAGTTTACCAATAGTCTTTAGCGGTTTTAAAGATAATTTACGCGATTTCATAGAACAATATAATATTAGAAACATAATATCTATACAAAAGGTTTCTGATAACCCAACATTTGATAAATATATAATTAAGGCAGTATTATCAAAGAACGAGCTTCAGAAAATAGTAAATGATTTAACTATAAGTGATTTTTATCCAACATTGTCAGTAAAAGGAAGTGTAGGACTAGGACCAAACAAATACATTAGTAGTGAAGAAGGAAATATAATTTCAACAGAATCAAAAAATTTTATGCAAAATGGCATCAAAAATATTATTGAATCTAATGTTGGAATAAAATCTGCTGAATGTAGAAATATTTAGTCTAAAATAATTAATATATTTTATTCCTAAAACAACAAATGAAATACCGCGCTTAAACTAGATCATTGGATATAGAAGAATAACTAACATCTTAACGATTGAAAAGTATATTAAGAAATTAAATCAAAGTCAAGTTCAGAAAATACCATTGTATTAAATAAATACATAAACTATGCATAATATTCAGCTTTTAATCATTATTGCTTATCTCATGAAAATCTACATATTGAAAAAATACTTGATTAAACTATTAAGTAACAAAAAAGAAACGAGAAGAAATGAAGAAGAAGCACCAACTTCTTTTTTTCTTTCATTTCTATGAAACCAATTTTATGATCGTTTTGTGGCCATTGTTTCGGTGTCTTGTAGATAGGTATGTTTAATTCTTTGGATAGATAGGAGACAGCATTACACTTCCAAAATTTATAAAATGTTTACAATTCATAACCTTCTGTTGTGGAAACCGCACTAACCGACAGGTAGTAGGTTAAAACAGAAGGCTACAGAAGTGTAATTGGATTTGTATTTATAATACATATAATATCAAAATATTTAAGAATTTTATTATCATCGATTAAAATTAAAATAATTCATAGTCATCTATCGACATGCCTACACTAAAATAGAGGACTATGGATTATTCTGGATTCAATTAGTAATAATATACATTATACCAAAATATATTAAGTATATATTTACAATGCAATTATTTGTATTACCGTTAGGTATATCTTTAATCCATAGTCACCTAATGCAACTTTCTTGATTCTTGCCTATTACCTAACTTTCTAATGTGATTATAAAAATAAAGAATAATATTCAGTTAGATCATTGTTCTATACTAAGTACTTCTGCTATACAGTTTGTTATATTAAGTGTAGCGAACTTACTAGTATACCGCAAGTTCGTCAAAAAAGAATTCAACGATCTGATAAACGAAGTAGTGTAGGTTGTAATTGTATAAGTCACAGAAATCGGACAATCTAGTTATTAAATGAGGTGATTAAATGAAGTTATCAGTCAATAGTAAGATTTACTTTGCTTCCTCCTATGAAAACTAATTCAATAGTTGTTATCTGTTCTGGTGTTAGAAACTCCAACAAGCATTATTCACAGGTCACTACTCCATTATCATCTTTTGTTGCATAATTATTCACGATAGTATTATTGTTATTTATTAATAAACTAGTTTTTCTTGTAACTTCAGTTTTAATGAATAAATGAAATTATTGTAATAAGTCATATTTTCCATGTTAGTAATATTGTTTAGAAATTGAAGATCCTGTTGTTGTTTCCTTTTCTGCTGTACAATCAGCCAAGAATATGGATTTGACTACTATAAATGGTACTTTGCATTTCCATATATTAAAAAATGTCATAACATTGTATACTAAGATGAGTAGTCTTGAAGATGCCAGGATATTTCAAAACACGAGTAGTCCTAGACCATGATAAGAAAACAATTAAAATTGTTTTATTGCAAGAATTTTAATGAACCAAATATTGGTAAATAGTACTTTTAATCTCAATTAAACTTGTTCTTATATTTCTCTGTACTATTTTCTTATTCTGTTTAGTTAATTCTGTCAATATAAAATTTTGCATATTATTATATAATAATCAATAATTCCTTAATACAAAGAAGGATTTGATTTCCTTTTCCGAAATCCTATTACTATAATTATTATTCCAATAATAATTCCAAAAAGTGAGAAGACATAAGAATTAGTAATGATAAAACAAGTACTTTGTAGATTGATGACTGACTGATCGATAATTGTGTTATTTAGAGATTGGATCTCTAATTGGGAATTATAATATTGTGATAGCTGCGTTAGACAATTAACGCTTTGGAAATATAAATAGATACAGGATATTGAACTTACTATTAATATAAACGAACCAATAGTATAATATCTATATCTTCTAGATTTTATTAAGTAGAATAATAATTTTAATGATTTCAATTAAGTAGAATAATTAAATGATCACATAAATAAAGATTATAGAAATTATATTAAAGATAAAATAAATTTGCTTGCTATTAGTCTGGCAAATTGGGATCATTTCTATTCTATTTTTTATCCTTTTTTTGAGATTAATTTGCTTATATATCGGCTTTCAATGAACTAAACAAACAAAAAAATAGATAACTAGTCCGACTAATAAAGATAATCTAAAAATTTTTTTCTGTTAGTATTAAAATGAATATAATTAACAATATTTTTTAATCATGTTTACTATATTAAAATAGTATGAAATATGAATGAGGATACTCATGATCTTTCTATTGAGAATATTTTAAAGGAATTAGATGATCATTTTAAGAATTTTGGAAAATATGCAAGTGAGGTTGATTATACAAAAATTGGATACTGTAATTTTTGTAACACAAGAATAGATGAGTTTGGTTACTGCGCCTGTATTGGCGGGCAACCAGATTGATATACTCGCATTACAGTAAGATTAATTAGAAAGAGATATTCTGACTATTTTTGTTAACCATCGTAAAACTTTCCTAAAACAGTAATCTCATTTGCCGAGTTTCAATAATTAATATTATGTACCTTAAAAATAGATCAATATTACAAGATATTTAATATTTAATTCATGTTCATTAATATTTGATCTGCTAAAAAGTACGAATCTTGTATTCCAAGTTGAAATTTAAATTTAAAGTGTCTATTTTAGTTAGCAACTCATTAAACTAAGTGTAAAATTTAATAGATAGACAGATTTTACTTATGTATATATATACTGATTTATAAATAGATTATATCATATATTTTCTTAATTTTAGCAAACAATAATTATGTATATTATTTCATAATTATTGATATCTATATACCAGTTTCATATTTTTTAACACTAATACGAATAAAATATCTTCAACAGGAAATTATATGACAAAAATATTCTTTTGAAGATATATATATGATCTAACAGTACAAAAACAAAGTATCAGATGTTGAGTTAAAAAAAGTCAATGCTAATAGTTACCTGTATATAGGATTTATTTAAACCAATAGAATATTAGGCTCTGTTAACTTAGGATATCTTCACTTCTGTAATTCACTGATTTTTAAACATTAATCAATTTTTAAAATATATTCAACAGGAAATAATTAAACTTGTTTTATTATCTTCTTGAAACGTTCAGGATTTTTGGATAATATCTCATTCCAAGATTCTTCTGTATAACCATGTTCCTTTATGCCATGTTCTTTTGCATTTTTCAAAAGTTCTTCTTCTGTTTCACCATACATAGTATGATTACATACAGGGTCTCCAGCATCTTTACAATTTATTGAAAAAGTCATATTGAATTCATAGAGAATGAATATTATTTAAAGTTGGCTTAATAGAAATATAATTTTAATAGTTAAAGTTAGCTTTAGACTATGGTTTTAAATTAGAAAATTTTACTCTGATACAGAAACTTGTGTATAAACCAAGTTCGAATCTCTTAATTTTACTTTATTTAAACTTTCAAAAAATAATAAGTTCCTAATAATAAAAGCTAAATACTGCGTAGTAGAACCCTACTACATGGACGATTCCACTTCGACCAACTTTTTTAATATATGTAGATGAACCCTACTATTTGAATGTTAAGTAATTTGACTATCTTTCTAATTTATCTGAAAACAATTTTTGTTTATTGTCTATTTATTAGACCCAGATGTTGAGTTGTCTTTATCAAATTTTTTCTTATCCAAGCGATCACTTATATTATCTCTTCTTACATTGATTGCTAACTTTACATAATCTTTTACGTTGGTTTCTGTAACTTCAGAGGAAAATCTTCCTACCTGTTTTTCCATTTCTTTCTGTTGTATTTGAATAATTTTTGTTACCTTTTTTTCTATTTCTTGCTCCATTTGTGCAGAACCAATAGTACCAACTAGATCATGAACAGATCCCTTAATTGATTTTCTTAAAGAAATATCATGAGATATTGATATTGCTGAAAGATACAATCCAAAACTAAACAAGTAGGAAGATAGTAGTACTAGCGAATGAGCAGTAGCTCCGTATGTCGGTTCTATCGCAGAAGTTGAAAGTGAAATACCAACAATAGTATCACCAATTCCTACCATGATAAGATAATCCTTTAATTTTGACGATGCCAAATTTTTTACAAATATAAAAAAGACAAGACCAAATAGTATATTTCCTCCTATGGTTCCAATTCTAAATAAAAGTCTAAAAAAATAGCGATATTGTTCATCAACTCCAGATAAACTTTCACCTGCAAAAAATCCCGGAGCCTTGCCAATCATGTAAAATATTAATGGAAGAGACAAAATTATCAAAAGTAGTAGCGGGAGTTTTCCAAATCTCTGATAAAAAGAACGTAAAAGTGTGAAAGATGCAATCCATCTAAATACAAATGCTATGGGCAGTACAGTGGAATTTAACAGATTATAGTATACTAGACTTGAATTTGGTATGATATAAAGAATTGTAGTATCTGGATTTACTATTCTGTATATTATTTCTCCATCGTATTTCTCCGAGGGTTTATACAAGAATGATGATTCAATAGTTACTCCTGGTAGAGTCTTTTCTTCTATAATTTGTACCATTAACAATTTAGTACCTGCATCTTCTAATATTGATGAGGCAAGTGTAAATGCTGCAATTCCATAGAATAAGATTACTAAATTTTTATACCTACTTAGTCTATACCATGAAAACAATTTGTATGTTATGAGTCCGAGGACAATGCTTGCTGTGACTGAACTAACTCCAAAGATGAGAGGAGACAAAAATCTGTTACCGTTGTTATTGAAAATGGTATATAAGAGCATTAAGAATAAGGAAAATTGAATTACAATCACAGTCCAATGCATTATATTAATAATTCTAGACTTGGTTCTAATCTCCTTGCTTACTTGTGTAATATATCCTAATAGTACCCAAGCTCCTACTCCATATCCAATAAATACTGTCAAAATAAACATAAGAGTCTCCATATCATTAGTATAAGGTAAAATCTGACGTGTCATCAACAGATCAATAATTACAGTGAAAATTATGATAATTCCAATTATAATTGGGATTTTTCTATCCCGCATAATAGATATCTGGAGAAAGAAATATTTTTCAAGGAATATCCATCGGGAAACTAACTTAGATGACCGAAAATAATGTTCGACTTTGAAATATATAAGGATAGTATGTTATTGATTAAAAACCATAACCCTCTAAGGAGGACTATTATCACAACAATAGAGGATGTTATGGCTAGGTTTACAGTTATTATTCTTCATCACCTTGGCACGGAATAGAGAATAAGTTGTGTAGGTTAGTTTAGTAGACTATTTATTTATAATTTGATTAACATTGTTAATTAAGAAAATTCTTTGGTTTTAAAAAGTCATAGCCCTCTAATCAGGAACAATGGGTGTTATCAAGATATTGAGGGCTATGACATAAGTGCATAAATCCATTTTCCTACATTAGTGGTTGGAGGCGTGAAACTCATTTTCCGACCCCTTATTCCTGATTTGCCTATTCACCTTTCGGATCAGGTATATTTGGTGTCCCTATATACATATTTTGTAAATAAAAGGTTTGAGGTATAT
>JALDXL010000065.1:0-9795 GCA_032155045.1 Nitrososphaerales archaeon | reverse complement strand
TTCTTATCCTTCTTTTCATATCTTGTAAACAATTTCCTGAATCGGTTATGTCAAGAATTTGTTCTCTCTACTAACCCATCTTCTTGCTGGATGTTTTCTATGAAATGTTGTGACATACTTTTTTTTACTTTTAGTCAAATATTTAACAGATAATATAATAAAAACAAATGAGCTATATTCTTATCTATTTTTGGGATAGGCTCTTAGATAAGTAAGGTTGCATGTTAGTACAAAAAATATCAAGATATTGATTAGTAATATTCGGATCACGAAATTTAATATTATGTATCTTATGTACTCAATATATCATATGTTACCTATCACTAAAAAATGAGTCCATTGAAGCCTTCGAAATTAAATTATTTACTTCATCTTTGTATGTTTGTAATGTATTTATAAAAAAATTTTAAATTTAAGTCATGTAGAAAATATAACTATTTAACTTTATACTTATATATTCGTAGGAAATAGCTTTTAATATCAATGCTCAGTGTTGACGATTGGAAAAGATGGTTCTTGTTTCAATTAATCGGTGAGGGTGTTCATAAGGCTATCTACCACGACCAGATCCTCAAAGAACTTGGAAAGCATTATGACATCAACTTAGAGGGTGCACTGAGAGATTTAATTGATGATGGAATAATAATGTTAATCGAATCCAAGAAGAAAAAAAAGTATATCGTTAATTTTGAAAGTCTTTCACTTGCTCAACAGATACTAAGTATTGATAAAAATACACAGATTCAGAATAAAAAAAGAAAAAAAATTCATGACCATAATAATGTTAATTACTTGAATCCGGTAAATGAAAAAAAAATTGTTCAGTCTTTTTTGCCTGATCCTAGTGGATACATCTATTGGTTTGATAATGAAGAGTATAGAAAATTTAAAAATCAAACTGTTTATAGAATATATTTTAAAGAAACAGATAGGATGAATTATGCTGCACAATTAATAACAAAACCTATCGAAGGTTCTAAAATAATCCACATGGGATCACTTAATGATCCTAATTCACACATAGCTCGTATTTGGAGAGCCGTAATTTCAGTTTCCGAAGAAAACAACGAAGGTACTTTTATACTTCAAGATATTCAGGATAAAGATAGAATCGCATGTGGGAATAATAGACAGAGAGGAAAAATTGCACTCTCAATTTTTAGGAAGTTAGGTTACATCCAACAATTGGAGTTGAAAGGAAACTCCATTAGATTTAAAATAAGCGGTAAGAAGCCATATTCCATAACTTTAGATGAGATATTCAATCTAACAAACAAATAAACAATCTTATATCTTAAATGATAATTCTCAAAGACTCATAAAAATGGTAATTGAGGATAAAAAATAATTTTATCTCCTTTTTTATTGTGATGAATAAATCTTTCGATCTATATATAATAAAAAGAAAGGAATTAGAATCTCAACATATTAAAGTTATCGTAATTATTAAAAACTAGAGAAAAATAGGATATAAAGTAATTTCAAAAAGATTATCAGAAATTAAACTACCTAAAAAATGAGTGTTTAATGTACTCGATGTTGTAACTGATTGACTTAGAACATACAACAAAATTAGAAATGCGACTAGTATAATTACAAGAATTATTATTCTATATTTTATATTTCCAAGTTTATTTTTATTTTGTATTGGGATTTGCTGACTCTTTTGTTGGCGAATCTGTTTTTGATTTCTTTTATCTAATTCCTCTTTTCTCTTTTTTGATTGTTTAGTATTGAGAATTGGAATTTTCTTTAATAGTGATCCGTCTTTTTTTGACTTTTGAATTTCATAAAGGATTGTTTCTTCTCCTTGATTTGATTTTAAATTAAAAAGATCTAGAGCTTGTGAATAGTCATCAAATTCTTGAACTGATAATGACCACTCTACTTCCCATGTTTTAACATTTTCTATTTCAGAGTCTGTTTCATGATTGGCAGACATTTATTATAATAATATATGAATATTATTTAATAATTTGGTTGTAAGGCTTGAAATTAAAATCATATTGAAGAATTTCAAGTTTAATGAAAAAAAGCATCTACTATAAATGCTATAAATACAGCTGTAAGATAAGGGCTAGAAAATTTAAAAACGGTCCATGACGCCTTTTCTGTTGGTCTTAATAATAACCATATGGAAAGGCCCATCATTATAGCTCCAAACACGCTTGTAGTGATTAAATATATTTGTCCAAACTGATTGAAAAAGAAAGGAAGGATACTAAATAAAACCATCATCAATGTAGTCCCTGCAATTATTCTGACTGATTTTTTTTCTTCAGAAACAACTGGCAACATAGGAACTTTGGCTTTCTCATAATCTTTTCTTACATGTAATGCTAAACTCCATATATGAGTAGGTATCCACAAAAATACAAGGGCGGCCATAACTAGACCTATCTCTATATTTACAGTTGTTACAGCAACATAGCCAATTAATGCAGGTGCACCACCAGAAAAACCGCCAAGAATAATATTAGATTGGCTACGCCTCTTTAACCATTTACTATAAACGATAATATTATCAAATAAACCAAATAACATAAGCACAAATGCCCATATGTTAATAAACCATGTAAATACTAATGCAATACCGGTTAAAATTAAACCAAAGATCAATGCATTCCTAGGAGTTATTCTTCCCGATGGAATAGGTCTATCTTTAGTTCTATCCATTATAGCATCAATATCACGATCGTTGTAACCAGTGAGAGTATCAGCTGCAGCTGAGCCAGCAGCTACACCTCCGAGAAGGAGTATCCATGTCATTGGAGTTATTGGTATATCAAATAAGAATGAAGCAGTTAAAGCAGATCCAAAGGCAGTAAAGACTAGTAAATACCATATTTTTGGTTTGGTTAATTCATAATAATTTTTAACCCTATCGACTATGAGCACTTCTCGGATCACTTTTTAGATTTCAACTCGTTATTAACTATCCTATTCATCATATATTTTTATTTGAAAATAAATTATATCTATCTATAAAAAAATTAAAAATTATAGCATATTTTTAGTTTTTAGCAATTCAGCTAAAAGTACTGCGCCTTTTGCTGAACCCATTTTTTCATTATGTGAAAGCAATACATATTTTATGCCATTGTCGAATACGGTATCTTTCCTCAATCGACCTACAAAAGTAGTCATTCCGTCATTAATTTCTCGATCGATTCTTGGTTGTGGTCTTGTTGGATCGTCATGGACTATAATATATTCACTTGGAGAAGAAGGAAGATCTTTAATTTTTACAGAATTAGAAAATTTTAACATAGAGTCTTTAACTAGGCTAGGATCAGAATATTTTGTTGTTTCTACGAATACCGTTTCAGTATGTCCATCCATTACAGGTACTCTTGTACAAGTACAACTTACTTTAATCATGGATGATGAAATAGAATCATCATTTAAAGTACCCAATATTTTTTTTGTCTCCACTTGGACTTTTTCCTCTTCCTTCGGGATAAAAGGTATAACATTATCCATTATATCAAGTGCGACAACACCTGGTGATCGTCCCGCACCAGAAAGAGCCTGCATAGAAGTCATAAAAATAGACTTAATTCCAAAATCATCAAGTATTGGTTTTAATGTGATTGCCAATCCTGTCGTTGTACAATTTGGAAGAGGACAGATAAAGCCTTTCCAATTTCTATTTTTCTTTTGTACATTTAATAAATCGATATGATTATCATTAATTCCTGGGATCAGTATTGGTACGTCATTCTCATACCTAAACGCAGCAGCAGTACTAATTACAGGTGTTGTCTCAGCAAATTTTGGCTCAATTATTTGAGCGTCTGATGATTCTAATGCTGTAAATATTAAATCATATTCGGTTGGGTTGATTTCATCAACACTGCTAATTATCTTATCTTGTATGTAATCTGGAACTTGTTCCTTATTGTGCCATTTAATAATGCCTGTATTAGGATCCCGAAGAGCATCGATATACTTCTTGCCAGCAGACCTTGAAGATGAAGCAACTGCTGTTAATTCAAACCACGGATGGTTCTTCAATGCAATAACAAATTCTTGTCCTACTGCACCGGTAGAACCTATAAGTGCCACTTTTAACATAATAATGACTATTTCAAAGACTTTTTATAATCTTTATTAAGATGAAAAAAAATATTTAGATAATTAATGATGTCTTTAAAATTGGTACTGAAGTTTTGATTAATTTTATCGGTTTAAATAATATAAATCCTTTAAATAAAAAATCAAGACCACATAATCTTGAGTCTTGTCCTCATGGAACTATTTATTCAATCTACGATTATTCAAAAGTAAAAATAGATTTTAGTTCTAATATAAATCCATATGGTATTTCGAAATTTGTTTTAAGAGAGATTAAAAAAAATATAATTGAAACATCTTACACATATCCTGATCCAAAATGTACATTGTTAAAAAAAAGTATTTTGGAATACATCCACTGTGATATTGATCAAAATTGGATAACTATCGGAAATGGGGCAACTGAAATCATTCATAATTTTGTAAGATCTCTGCGTTCAAAGAATTCCATCATTCCGTCTCCTACATTTTGTGAATATGAATTGGCATCTAAAAGATGTGGAATGACAATTGAGTATATTCCATTATCTAAAAAATTACGTTTCGAGCCAGATTTAATTATAGAAAGAATAAAAAAGAATCCTAATTCTCTAATATCACTTTGTAACCCTAATAACCCCACAGGTTTGGTTGACACCAAAGCTATCGAAAAAATTCTGTCTTCCATTGATAATAATAAAACAATTTTAATGATTGATGAAAGTTTCATTGAATTCTTGAGTGAGATTGAAAAAAAATCTATGATATCAAGAATAAAGGAATTTGAAAGTCTGACCGTACTAAGATCTATGACAAAGTCATATGGATTGGCAGGTTTGCGTTTAGGTTATTTCATTGCGAATCCAAAAATAACACAACGATTGAAATCTTATCAAATAGCATGGAATGTAAATGGAATTGCTCAAATTGCGGGAATCGCAGCATTAAATGATCAGGAATATCTATTGAAGACAAGGAAAGCTATTCATAAAGAAAGAGAACATATGTATAGCAGAATTAACCTGAAGAAAACCAACGTAAAAGCATTAAGATCACAAGTTAACTTCTTTCTTATTAAATTGAAAAAGATTAATTCAATTAGTTATCAAAAAATATTGTTGAAATATTACGGAATACTTGTTAGAGACTGTTCTACGTTTGGTGGGTTTTCAAATAACTTCATAAGAGTAGCAGTAAGAAAGCATGGTGAAAACTTAAAGTTGTTAAATGCGATCGATGAGATTAATACCAATTTTGATAAATACGAAGTTTTTTAGGATAGACTTGTTCCAATAGGAGAAGATGTAGAATCTCGATGAAAGCTAGAGTATTAATGATACAAGGAACTTCGTCTGGAGCAGGAAAGAGCACTATTGTAATAGCATTATGTCGAATATTATCCAATTTAGGCTACAAGGTTTCTCCTTTTAAAGCTCAAAATATGTCGTCGAAGTTTTATAGTATTTCAAGTACTTGTAAAATATCTCAAATACAAGCTATACAATCATTTGCTTCTAGGAAAATTCCTGATTGGAAAATAAATCCTATTTTATTAGTTCCTATTGGAAATGACAAAAGTAGAGTATTCATAAAAGGTAAATTTTACCAAGAAATGTCTGCAAGGAAATATTATTCAGAATTTGTTTTACAAAAAGGCTTTCCAACTGTACTAGATGCATTGACTAAATTGAGGGAAAAAAACGATGTAATAATAATTGAAGGGGCTGGTTCTCCTGCTGAAATCAATATTGCAAAATACGATATTGCAAATATGTTACTAGCTGAACAATTCAATTCTCCTGTATTACTAGTCTCAGACATTGAGAGAGGTGGATGTTTTGCTAGCATATATGGTACAATAAAACTCTTAAAGCGAAACCATCAAAAATTAACCAAAGGTTTCCTAATTAATAAATTTCGTGGAGATGAAACTATATTAGAAGATGCAATACGATTTATTGAACATAAAACCAAAACCATTAATGTAGGAATTATTCCTAAGATAGAATTTTGCTTGCCTCCAGAAGATTCTTTGGATGGAATAAATAGCGATAATTTAAAAGATATAGAAATATCTGATTCTAATAGAGAGTTAGAAGGACAAATAAACCTACTAACATTGAATATTGAAAGTAGGATAAAATTGGAATTCATTTTAAAAATTTTAAAATTAAAATGATACATGCTTTTGATTTTATTATTATATTATTCATCTCAGTAATGATCGATTTGATAGTTGGAGACCCGATTAACAAAATTCACCCAGTAGCATGGGTTGGAAAATATATTAGCTATTTTATCCCAAAGATTAAAGAAAACCGAAATAGAATTCATGAGAGAGAAAAAGGTATAATTTTCACTGTAATAACTATATTTTTTTTTGCATTTCTAATACATAGTATTTCAATCTGGTTTTATAATTTCAGTATTATATTGATGATTGGTTTTTCAATATTCATTCTGTATTCGGTAATAGCTATAAAAAGTATGGAAAATCATGTCAATACAATCATCTTAGCATTACAAAATAATAATATAGAAAATGCTAGAAGATGTTTATCTTTTATTGTAAGTAGAAACACCAAAAATCTTGATGAACAACACATTTTATCAGGAGCGATTGAATCTATTGCTGATAGTACAGTTGACGGAGTCATATCTCCAATATTTTATTTTTCGATATTTGGCTCTACAGGCGCCTTTATTTTTCGAGTAATTAGTACTTTAGATTCTATGATTGGATATAAGAATGAATATTACGAAAAAATTGGATGGATGGCTGCTAAAACAGATAGTTATGCAAATTATATCCCAGCTAGAATCACAGCGATCATAATGATATTTGCTGCTATTATTTCAAATGCAGATTGGAAAAATTCAATTCGAATATTCACAAAAGAAAGAAAATATACTGATAGTATTAATTCAGGTCATCCTATTTCTGTTTTAGCGGGTGCATTAAGGATAAGACTAGAAAAGGTAGATCATTATTCGATTGGTGAATCATTGGAAAAAATATCAATAGAAAAATGTAAAGCAGCTATTAAAATAATGAAAATTACAATCCTTGTTTTCTGTATAATTATTTCCATACCGATTATACTTATCCTCGGTATATTAAATTGGTGGAATTTTTTATTTGGTATATTCTAATATTTTGTCAGTATTTTCATTTTTAACAATATTTCCAACTAAAACCTATGATCTTAACTTTGTGGCTCAAAATATGTATTTATTTCCCCTGGTAGGACTTTTAATTGGTATTACAATAGCAGGTTTTTCTTTTCTTCTATTTCCTCTTCTTCCAAGTCTTGTTCTAGGATTTATCGTTACTGCGGCTATATTAGGAATAACTGGTCTTCATCATAGCGATGCTTTATCTGACCTTGCAGATGGATTAATGGCTAAAGGCTCGAAGGAATTCAAACATAAGGTGATGTCTGATCCAAGAAACGGTACAGCTGGTACAGTAGTACTGATTTTTTATATAATTGGAATGATAATTTTTGTTTCCAACATCGAAGATATAATAAAATTAATATCTGCTATAATCATAGCAGAAATAATATCGAAATACAGCATGGTTTTACAATGTTTTATAGGAAAATCAGCATGGCCAGGACTTAATTCAATATTTATCACTGAAATGAAGGTAAAAAAAAAATTCCTAGTCTCGACAATAATCCTAACCATAATTTTAATACTTTTTGGTTTCAATTTTTATTATGTATTATCAAGTATTTTGATAATGTTAGCAAATTGTTTTGTATTGACATTTATTTCAAATAGATCATTTGGAGGAATATCTGGCGATGTAATTGGTGCAACTAATGAAATTTCAAGATTTCTTGTTTTTTTCATATATTCGATATTTTAAAAAATGACAAAAAAATGACACAAATTAGCAAAAAAAAAAATCTTATCGCGATAATTATGGCTGGAGGTGAAGGTAGTAGAATGAAACAACACTACAAGACTGAAAAACCATTGCTTTCAATAAATGGTAAGAAGATGATCGAGTATATTATTGAATCTATAATCAATTCAGATTATTTCGATGAAATTATAGTTTGTGTGAGTAGACGAAATCCCAGAACAAGAATATTTTTACAACAATATAACTACAAACATGCAACACATATTCAGATTATAAATGGGAACGGTAATGGATATTCAGCTGATTTATCTTGTATTCTAAAAAATTTTGTTGATTCTATTTTATTAATAATTCCTGCAGATCTACCTTTGTTTTCACAGTCAGATATATCTGAGATATTGAATAAATGTGATTTTAACAAACTATGCAATACAATTATAATTTATAAAAAAATTATCAATGAATTAGGCATTAAACCTAGTTTTGAATTCCAATATAGACGAAGTACTTATTGTTATTCAGGCATTACCATTTTTAATCTTAACAAAAAATATCATCCTGGTAAGATTATTGAAGAAAGATATGTAACCATAAATAATGTAGGAATAGCTGTAAATGTCAATGAAAAACAAGATCTTGATATTGCTAGAACTTTAATGAAACGATTAAAAAATAATAATTACAATATGTTAAATAATAGAATCAATCCAAATGATCGATTAAATCTCCAGTGATTTTTGCTCTTCCTCCTGATGGCACAGCTAAAATTTCATTGCATGATTTGCAATAAATATTAGTAGTAGTATGTGAATATACTATATTTTTTTCCTCACATTTAGAACATTTAATATGAAGAAAATTGCTATTTGGTTGGGGTATTAATATATTTTCTTTCATGCCTATTAATCACTTTTTTCTTAAATTTACGAGCTTATTTCTAATTTTCGCATACGCATTCCCTCTCTCATAGATTTGTTTTGACAGGTTTTACATGTATATCTTAATGTAATTTTTTTAGTTGTTTTAGCAGTTCTTTTTAATTCAGGAAATTTTTGGCCTCCATATCCCTTTTTGTCTTCTGCATGGCGCCTAGCACCTAAAGCTGCTTTCCTGTCTTTTCCTTTTTTATAAATACTTACAGATTGAATAGTATGATTTTTACATTTTGGACAAAATTTGCGCATTTCCTTTTGCATCATCATATTAAACCCTTAAACCATTAGGGTTATTTAAGGAAAGCTAATATATTAATTCAAATCTGAATTTGCACTTTCCATTTTTAATATAAAATAAAAAGAATTATTATTTACATTCAAATAATTAATTGCAATAAATTTTAAATGCTTATAAGCAACCTTTTTCTAATCACTAGAAGAAAATGGACATATTTGGTAGTTTAATACAACAGTTGCAAGTGGGCAGTGTACCGGTTAATATGGACACCTTTGGAGTATGGATTCCATTGACCTTTGGATTAGCAGTAGGATTAGTTTACGTAGTGGTATCAGCTTTAAGACGTCCAACCTAATATTAAATAGAATCAACTTTTTCTTTTTATTTAAAGAATATCCATTATTTTGCAAAGTGCGTCTTCTTTATTAAGGTAATTGAATCCTCATATTTGTCAAAATCGTTTAAAAAAGATTTTAGAGCCACTATTGGAACTATTGGAACCCCTTGAATAAATCTAAAGTCAGAAGAGAACAATGTTATTATTATAGGAAGAACCGTTGTTATAGTCATCTGTCTATCTAACCACAATAGACTTCTTCTTTTTTGTTTTTCGGCATAAATAGATAGGGTAGTGTTATTATTGTATTTCCAATGTTTACAATCAATAGTAATAGCAAAATTATTTTTAA
>JALDXL010000064.1:0-9826 GCA_032155045.1 Nitrososphaerales archaeon | reverse complement strand
TTCCTTGTATATTTTTTATCAAAACTTATACTGAAATTCGAAATGTGAAGTTTGATATTATGTTTAAAATATTATATAGTGTTACAATATTTAAAAATTCAGATCTAATGAAATATTATTTGACTAAAAAAAGTTTCATATTCTTTACTGAGCAAGTTTATATAGATAAGCATGGGAGATCATTTTAGCTAATTTTATAGGTTCTGGGACTGCTCCTTGAAGTAAAAAAGAATTTAATAGTTTGATTGCATCTTCGAGATTTATTCCCCAAAACCGTATCCACAAAACCTTATTGGTTTTAAGTACAACTAAATCTCTTTTTCCAAGTTGCCTAAGATTTTTTATTTTATTGTTATAGTTAAAAGGAAAATGTTTTTTTATTGAATTTTCTATCCCTTGAGAATTTTTAAAACTAATAGCTATAACTGGAATCTTTAAATTCTCATGGATTAGTTTTCCATCAACAATATTATACATACTTATAATTAACCCATCAAGTAAAAGAAAATTTATATCATTTCTATGAAGATTTTTATACATTGAAATAATATTTTCAGTTGCATCATCTCCTTCAATAGTTGTATTCCCAAAAACTATGCCATCAACAACAAGATCTTTTCTCATTACGACACCAGATATAACAGAATTAGAGGATCCTTTTCTGAAGCTTTCAGCAATAGCTAAGACCCTGATGCCTTTTTTATTAATTTCCATACCTATCACATATATTTAAAATGTTAAATATTTAATCACGTTCTCTTAGGTTTTTAAAATTATTTCAATATTTCAATTGTTTTATTAATAATTTCTTTTTCTACATAGAAAAGTAAAATTTATTTATTTATTATTTAATTTTTAATTTAATTATTGTATTTATGGTATCTAGTTAAAGTTTTAATAAGGATAAATTAATATGTTAAATATGGAAGGAATTCAAAAATTAAAATGTACCTCATGTGGAACAACATTCATGTCTGAAACTGGCATGTCAAAATGTCCATCTTGTTTAGAAAAAGAAAGTCATGGATCTAATATGGGTGGCTGTGGTTGTGGCCATCAACATTAATTTTTCTTCGATTTGTCTATTAAAGGAGACATCTTTTTTAACTTAATTTTACCTACTTAATCAGGATCTGGTTCAAGTAGATTTTTCTTTTCTCTTATCATTCTAATCTTATCCAAAAACATACCGTTCTTTTTGGCTTCCAATACATCTTTAATCTCTTTAACCTTCATTACTAATCCATAGTATTCTTTAACATGTTCTATTGTAGTTTTGTAATGTCTAGTGTTTGCTGAGGCAGTGGCATCGGAAATAAGAATAACATCATAACCTTTATTAAATCCGTCTCTAAGTGAAGTTTCTACACAAATTGATGTGTCGATTCCACAAAATATTAGTGTATTCACTTTTAGGCTGTTTAACCAAACCTCTGTTTCTGTATCTTGAAATGCGGAATCTCTTCTTTTGATAACTACATGATCCTTGTTTGTAGGCTTCACTTCGTCAATAATTTTAGCATCCCATGTTCCTCTTACACAAATAGGTCTTTTTTTGATTCTTTCTTCTCTTGATTTAGGTAAAATTCTATGGGTTTTGGTTAAAAGATCTATACCAGATAATTCTCTAACAGCCTGCGTGTAAAATATAGGTACATTATATTTTTTACAAATAGCTATTAATTCTTTTAATTTTGGTATTATTTCTTGGTAATTGGAAATTTTAATTCCTAAAAGATCATATGAACCACCTTTACTTACGAATCCGTTTTGTACATCCACTACTAATAATGCAGGATTATAAGATGTAATATCGCTTTTCATCTAACTAATATTGTTGAAGTATTAGTTAGATGAAATTAATCTTTTCTAAAAAATTATTTATTATCTTTTTATTTCACATGCTATTTGATTTAAATTTATCAGCTTGTCAAGGTACAATTGAACCCATGGTGCGAAATTCCATGAAGTTTTTTCATCAAATAGGTAACCATACCGTTCAGAACTACCTAACTTTTCCCTTTTCGAAAGATTAGTTAAATAATCTTCACTGATCATTTTTTTGTTGAATCCGTTTTTTTCGGCAATTTTTGTTAATATTCCATGAATACCAGCACCATGTTGTGCAGCTTGTTTTTCCCGATAAGCGATATATTTAGGTATTCCTATTTGTCTTGCTAATTCTCGGTGAACTCGTTTTCCAAAAATATCATTCTTATTGATTATATTTAGATTCATGTTAATACTTGTAGCAGTTTTTACAACTTCTGAATCTAAGAACGGTTCTCTCATTTCAAGACTGTGTGCCATCGCTATCTTGTCTTCTCTCTCAAGAGTCTCTTTATGAAGTAGGAGTAAATCCTCTAACATGTATTCTTTCAATTTTGAATAACCATATTTAGAAACGATTTTTGCATACCATGAATAACCTCCAAATAGTTCGTCTGCACCTTGGCCTGTAAATACAACTCTCAAACCATCCTTAGCTGCTAGATTTAGTGCAGCAAAAATAGGAATAGAAACCTCTACTTGAGTACCATTATTAGTTTCTATAACATTCAAGATCGTAGGGAGCATGTTTTCGATATCTTTTACATCTAATTCATTAATTTTTAGATCAAGATCTAACTCGTCTGCAATCAATTTTGAAAATCTTATATCATCTGAACCTGCTATTCCACTTGTATAACATGTTACATTAGGTACTAATTCTTTTGTTATTTTAGCGATAAGGACACTATCAATTCCCCCAGAAAAAATTATCCCAATTTTAGAAAGATCTTGAGATCTCTTTTTTATTGAATTATACAAAGCAGTTTTGTAAGATTCTATTGCATCTTTTAGATTCGAATATGTGGCTGAGTTTTTGGAGCTTATAGGTGGGTCAGAAATTTTAATCGGCGCAGATATCTTATCAGATAAAATTACACAATGACCAGGGGGTACTGATAACGTAGGTTCTTTAATTCCTATCTGCCAAAGACCTTTCCTCTCTGAAGCAAAAGCGATTACTTTATCATTTTGACCATAGTATATCTGTCTTATTCCTAATCTGTCTCTAACTAGATAAATTTTATCCTCGTTTCTATCTTTTATAGCAAGCGCGTATATGCCATCTAAATTTGCAACTGTTTTCTTGATTGCTGTTAGAAGGTCAGTATATCCTGTTTCTTTGTAGTAATGTTCAAGTAAATGAACTACGATTTCACTATCTGTGTTGGATATGAACTTGTGATCTTTTTTTAATCTTTCTTTAAGGATTTTATAGTTGTAAATTTCTCCGTTATGTTCCATTACTAATTTTCCATCACAACTTTGAAAAGGTTGAATGTGATTTCTATCTCCAACAATTGCAAGACGATTGT
This sequence comes from Nitrososphaerales archaeon, assembly GCA_032155045.1. Classification (GTDB taxonomy): domain Archaea; phylum Thermoproteota; class Nitrososphaeria; order Nitrososphaerales; family Nitrososphaeraceae; genus TH1177. Next base: position 6,461 of record JALDXL010000064.1, on the reverse strand, counting down.
GACCTAAAACTAGTTTTGTATTAAGATTATTACAGAGAATTTTTTCTGGCGATTCATATTGATAGACCTTATTATCTATCAAAAGACCTGTTCCATCTGGACCTCTTTTGTTCATTGAAATCATCATTGATTTCGAAAGAGGTATTACATTAGTAGAATCTAGACTAATCAGTCCGCCTATTCCGCACATACTCTAATATTGTTCTCATTATTAATAAGTCTTTGTAAAAAAAAATATATGTTCCTATTAAAAGGTATAAAATAACAAGATTAGTTGTTAATAAATTCTTAATTATTGTGATTTTCCAAATTATATGATCAAGTTTATTACCTATTAAAACTCATTTAATAAAAGTTATTATCTGTATGAGATTTACAATAATGTTAGTATTTATCTATAATTATCAAATTTATTTATAATTTTTTGTAATTTTACAACAAATTTAAATAAAAAAAGATATCTGGAAATGGTCAGGCTACATAGGTTCTTGAGTATTAGTTGCAGATTCATCCTCATACGTACATTGACCAGAAATTGTATCTCCTTCTTGAGAATCAAAATCTAATATTTTATCAAAACTATCGCAAGTAAAAATATCCGAACCTTCTCCTCCTTTCAATTCATCAATACCTTCTCCGCCATCAATTTTATCATTTCCTATACCACCTTGAATTTCATCATCTTCTTTTCCACCTTTTAATGAATCATCTCCTTCTCCTCCCTCTATTTGGTCATTACCTTGGTTGCCTTCTAATCTATCATTTCCTTCTTCTCCTTTTATATCATCATCTCCTTTTCCTCCTTTGATTCTATCGTCGCCTTCTCCTCCATCAATTTTATCTTTACCATCTCCCCCTTCCAATGTATCATAACCTGCTTCTCCAGTAATTTTATCATCCCCAGAACCGCCTCTTATTTTATCATCATTAGCAGTTCCTTCTATCTCAACATCTACTTTTGGTTTTATCTGGGTGGAATTATCAGGAATATTTTCAGCATTACCAGTATTATCTTCTTGTGAATAACTGATTTGTATAGCATAAATGGTTGATAGCAAAATCAGGAAGATTGTAATGAAATTTGCATTAATCATAATCTTCTATACCCGACATGATATTACTTTTATACCATTAATAATTTTTCAATAAAACTTTCAAAAAGAGTTATTAAAGAAATAAACAGTTATTTATTATACTAAATTGTTATTGATATATGTTTAATATCTTATTTATGCTATAACATACATTCTTAACGATTAATTAACTAACAATTGAAAATAATATACTAGTCAATCAAGATAACGATTAGAATAGCTACTTAATAAAATATATTCTTGTATAATAATTTCCATCCTTATAATACAAACAATTTTCACGATTTAATCAATTTAATCATCAATAAGAAATTATTGCTAAAATATTCTTCAAAATATAATCCAACGATAAATATATCTATAAAAGAGAGATAAATTGATGTATAATTCTCAAATTACGAAATATCTTATGCTATCAATCATATTTATTAGTGGTTTTGGAATGATGAATGGATCGATTAACTTGGTCTCAACGGAAGATAAAGACAATGGAAATTCCGAATACAAAGCGAAAAATTACAAATCTTATAGTGACTACTTAGTTCAAGACCCACTTAATTATGGCATTATTGAGTCTATAGATCAATCCTATCCATTGGGCGAATTAGATAATTATGATTGATCAATAGATCAATAATAATGAGATTAGGCAAATCAACTCATATTAAGTTCCCCTACAGATTCAAAAATTAACTCATATCCAAATAACCTTAATTATCCATTGATTTTTTATCAATTCGAGACTTTTGAAATTTTTTCGAAATTTATGTTTCCATTCTAATCTAAATTATTATATACAGTTGTTTCATATTTATATTTTTTAGACAATAATCAAAATACACGAATATAATTACAGAATTGATTTGTCAAATATTTTTAGAATGACCTTATTCTAAATAAGTTTATGACGCCATAGGTCATATTCGTTTTATAGTTTTTATTTCTTTATATAATTATTATATAGAATTAAATCTTAAGAATTAAATTTCATTCAAACAATATGCCGAATTTATTACTTAAAAAAAAATTTCTACTTCTATTAAAAATTAAGAATAATTTAAATAACTTGATTTCCTTTGTATATATAATGACTAAAAAAGCGTGTGCACTTTGTGGAACAATATTTCAAGAACCTACAAATCTAAATCTTTGCAAGAAATGCATAGGTTTTGCTGATTGTTGTATCGGATTAGAAAAATTGTAAATAATTTTATTTAGTATTAGATTTCATTCCACCATTTTCAATATATCTGTTGTAGTTATTATACCGATTACATTCCCTTTTTCAGTGACCAAAATACATTTTGCAAATCTTATTAAAGGTACTAATGCTTTAGCTGGAGTCCCAGCATCAACTAACGGAGGAGAAGGTTCCATTATACTTTCAATGGTAATATTTTTAAGGTTTTTTTCATCATTTTCTACCATTCTCTTAGCTAAACTATCTTCAGAAACAATTCCAACAATTTTCTGACCTTCAAAAATCGGAACTTGACTAACAAAATATAACCTCATTTTTTCGACAACACTATGGAGTATATCGTCTTTTTGCGCAAATATTATATTTCGACTACAGATATCACCTGCTTTTTTTGATGATTTTCCTTCCAAAGTACTCAAAATTTCAAAAATTTTCTTGGCGGTATCATAACTAGGTTTGCATCTTCCTGTTTCGATTTGGTTTATCATTGAAGTACTAATTTCCGTTAAAGAAGCTAACTTCCGTTGAGTAATTCCTAATTTCAACCTCGTTTGTTTGATGTATTCTAAACTTGGAAGCATTACAAATGTAAATATCGTTTTGATATTTATAATATATAACAGTTAAAACATGAAACTAATACCAACATATACATTTGTTATATGTTATTTTTATTCTACCCATTACAAAATGATAAAATCCAATATAATAACAATAAAATAGTCTGAATGAGAAAAAACTTTTCTGTTACATGTCATCTTCTCAAGATAAACAAGGTAAATGGGATTCGGTTAGACGTTACAAACTAAATAAAATGATAAATAAACTTGGAAATATAAGTGGTCATGGAACGGAACTTGTAACTGTCTATATTCCTCCTCGAAAAGCAATCTATGAAATAGTTTCTCAATTGAGGAATGAAGCTGGGACAGCATCTAATATTAAATCTGATTTAACTCGTAACCATGTTCAGGATGCATTAAGTAGAACCATCGAACATCTAAAATTATATAAAGAACCTCCAGATAACGGTCTTGTTATTTTTTGTGGTGCTATTCCAACTGGAAAGGGATTCGGAACTGAGAAGATCGAGATCTATTCTGTTGTTCCTCCAAAACCCATTCAAATTAATCTTTATAGATGCGATGATCATTTTTGGATTGATCATCTTAAAGATATGATGAAAGATGACAAGGTAATAGGAATATTATCATTAGATACTCAAGAAGCTGGATTTGGAATACTAACTGGTGACAGGTGGGAAGTAGTTGAGTCTTTAACATCTGGTGTAGCTGGAAAACATAGGCAAGGTGGTCAATCTGCTAGACGATTTGAAAGACTAAGAGATAATGAATTAAATGAATATTATCATCGAGTTGCTGACTATGGACAAAAAATTTTCATTGACGAATATAATGTAAAAGGAATAATAGTAGGTGGGCCAGGACCTACAAAAGACGGTTTTCTCAAAGAAGAATATCTTGATTATAGATTACAAAATAATGTGATAGCAGTTTTAGATTCGTCATATTCGGGTAACGAAGGAGTACGGGAGCTTATTGATAAAGTTAATGAACAAGGAATAATGGCTGATTATAGATTGATGGAAGAAAAAAAAATTGTTAAAAATTTTGTGAGTGAAGTATATACCGGAAAAGGACTGGGTATATATGGTATTTTTGATGTTATAAACTCTGTAAAAAATGGATATGTGGATTTAGTTTTGGTGACAGATGATATTACGTATCTTCGGTTAGAAATTAAATGTAATAAATGTAATCATATTCAAGAAAAATTTATTGATAGGAATGAATTAATGTCTATAAAACAAGAATTAATATCGAATCCATGTCCAAATTGTGGAAGCCAAGATTTAGAATCAATCGAACAGGATATTATTGAATATTTAGAAGAGTTATCTATGATGGCAGGTACAAGACTAGAGGTAATTTCTGGAAAAACAGAGGAAGGGGCACAGCTCTCTAGTCTTGGGAAAATCGGTGCAATTTTAAGATTTAAACCAACTAATTAAATTAATTGGTATTCTTTGTACAGCGACTAGAATCGTCTTAAAATTTTTGGTTTTAGCATTTCTGGATGATTTTTTAATTGCATAATTAATTCTAATATTTTGCCTTTTTCATGAGGCAAAGTACCTTTGACTGCATAAACATTTGATGCATGATTTGCTCTAAATATTATTGGTTCAGCAGAATTTATATTAGTAACTAGTCGTTCTAATTCGTCCAATATTTGCATATCATTTAAAAAGATAAAAGGTTCTTGGAACTTAGTCATAAATTCTTCATATAATCCATCATCTAAATGAAGATTTAAGGCGCCAACATAATTAGGTGAGACTTCATTGATTATTTTAGCTGTATCCTCAATATGTGGTAAGGTGTATTTTTCTCCACCTAAGCCAAGAATGATCATACAGGATAGTATAAAGTCATGTTTTTTTGCTTTAGTACAGGCTTCTACAATAGTTTTATAAGTTGCTCCTTTAGTAACCTTTCTTAAAATAATATTATTTCCGCTTTCTATTCCTACATAAAACATTGTTAAACCTGCTTCCCTCAAAGCTTTGAGATCTTTATCAGTTTTTTGAAGTAAATTTTTAGGCATCGCGTAGGAAGACACTCTTTCGATTAGGGGAAATTTTTTATAAATGTATTCCAATATTTTAATTAAAATTTTAGTGTTAAGATTTAGAGCATCGCCATCAGCAAGAAAAATTCTTTTTGTATTAGGATAATATTTTGAAGCAAGATCTATTTCCATTAGGATTTCTTCGAGTGGCCTTTCCGCGTAATTTTTAGATCTATACATATCGCAGAATGAACATTGATTAAATGAACATCCTAATGTTACTTGGAAAATTAAGGAGTTTGCTTCTGAAGGAGGTCTATATAGTGGATAATCATAATTTAATTCCATATTAAATATTCTATAATATACATAATGATATAAATTATTTTAAAATGTTTTTATATGAAATCTATTTGGGTCAGTTCGTCGCGAGAACTTCATAGTGTCAACTCAGACTGGAGCAGTCTCTTTCTTCATTCCCAAAGAGATATAGATCACCTTTTTTAAAAAGTTATGTATTTGCAATTAATTATGCGAGTAAATTATTTTTTAATGACTTACGATTTCTGATTTCTAACAGTTAGAGATTATTATTTTTAGATATTCTTCGAAATGTTAGATCTATGGATCAATTTCTCTAACACTGAGATTTTTCAAATCCACGTCATCCGCTTTATCCCAACGAAAAGTAGCGATAGGTCCACCCCATGTAATTATTTGATCTTTTTTGCCATCACATTTTTTTCCAGAATCTCCCCATTTTCCTTCATCGATATATTCATCGATTTTTTTCCAATTTCCATCATTATTATAATCAATCCAATTCTCCATTTTAACCATCGTCTTGGATGAATCAGATTTTTTTTCCAAATTATAAAGTATAAATTTATAACCAATCCATTTTCCTTTTATAGGTTTCAAATCTTTATTAATATCAGTAAAGAAATAATTTACATGCCATTGTTCTTTTGCGAATCGTGTATCTCCTGAGAAAAAAATATCTCCTTTATATGCAACCCCTTCACAAGGTTCATTCTCTGTGTGATGCCCGCCTCGAGTATACCATGTAAATCTACCTTCGGATAAAGGAATATTATTGTTATTTAATTTTATATAACCAGTCATTTCAATATTTTTCCAATCCCTTTCTGTTTGCATATATCCAATATCGTCTAATTCAGATTGATCTAATGTTTCAATTTTCTCTGGATCATACCCTTCTGATGTATGAACATTCATTCTAACTTTAGCTAGTTTATCATCAGATTTGAGTTTCCAAGATCCATCCTCATTCTTATCAATTTTTAAATTTGGGTCTTCAAATTTTGATTCAGTTACCCCAAAAGGAAAAAATTGGTTATCATCAAATAAATTTTCCATATTCATAAACCATTCCTCCCCCCCAATTTTTGAAGGATAGATTTTCTGAATCCCAAATTTATCATATTTTGAATCGATCTGATCAGTTGGAATATCCGAGGATTTAATATCATCCTCATCATCATCTTTAGAATCTCTGTCATCCTCATCATCATCTTTAGAATCTCTGTCATCCTCATCATCATCTTTAGAAT
>JALDXL010000063.1:0-9845 GCA_032155045.1 Nitrososphaerales archaeon | reverse complement strand
TCTAGCCTTAAAATTGGAAGAGAAAGTATTATTATAGTAATTCCTGCACATAACCATGCTATGTTGTAGCCAAATTGATTTACTGTATATGAAAATATAATTGGAATCCAAAAAGCGCCAAATAATGATATGCCATTAACATAGCCAACTGAAAGAGTCTGATATTCTGGTATTATTTTTTTTGATTTTCTTGCTCTTGCATATACAATAACAAATCCAATAGATAAAAAGATTCCAGATGTAATCAATGCTATTATTATTATATAGACTGAACCAATCGAAATTGACATAATACTTATGGCGGAAACAAGTGCAGATAAAAACAAAAGTTTTCTTGCATTTTTAATTTTGTCATAAATTTTACCAGATATTGGTGATATTATTATTCCAATTATAAGACTCAAACTACCAAGTAAACCTGCATAGACAGGTTCTATATGTAAATCTTCTATTAGATATATAACAATAAAAGTTAGTGTAAGACTAGCTCCAGTTTGATACCCTAATAATGTAATTCCAAGTACGATTAGTGATTTATTAAATAATACATTCTTTAATTCATTATACTTAATTTTGAAATTATTTTCATGATTTTCTTTTAGTAAACCAATTTTCATTATCAATACAATCAAGATTCCAATTATTCCACCAATGATAATTGATAATCTCCAGCCTGTTACTTCAGTTAGTGCGACCCAGCCAAAAATACCTAATAACGCACCTATTGCATGTGCTGAATTGAGCAATCCTACACCAAATCCCTCGTTTTCTTTACCTAAATAATTTGAGATAAGGGTAACACTAGGTCCAAAAAAAAATGCCATCCCAATCCCTATTAAAAATCTAGAGAGAATAATTTGTATTGTATCCTGAGCAAAACCTGAAATAATTGCTATCGAAGAGGATAGTAATATTCCAATAATGCTGAGAATTTTTGGACCGTATTTTGCAACTAGTATTCCTGCAGGAAGTTGAAATGCTCCTACACCGATAAGAAAACTCGTAGTTATCAAACCAAGCGAACTTATGTCTAAATTAAAGTCTAGTGAGATAAAGTAAAAAATAGATGAAATATTGAACCAATTGATAGTATATTGGACTCTAGCTAATAACAGCGTAAATACTACTTTGGAAAAAATAAATGAAAGTTTCATGAATCAAAACAAATTCCGGCTTATTAAACTGGTCATAAATATGAAGTATGAAACTTCCTTTAATAAATCGAGAGAGAACAAAATAGGACTGTAAAAGTTATAAATATACTTTGCATACACATCTAAAATTACAATATTTTTCAAATATATTCTTACAATATTAATAGCAAAAAAAAAGAATAGAATATTATTCTTTAAAAAAATTACAATTGATTATTTATTAACTGGAAGATGTTTTTTCCTTTCAATTTATCATTACAGAAAGGTTAAAAATGAAATAGTCATTATACAAGTATGGATAACCCTTCTGGTATAGATAAAAAAAGTCATGCCGATAAAAATGACCCATTTAGTGCAGGAATGGCATTGTGGGAAAATTATATCTCTAACCTATTCTCTGTATACACTCAATCTATTGATGATATTCAAAGAATTAATCAAATTTACCGCGAGTCTGTGGAAATAACAAAGGAAATGGGAAATTTATACAAAGATTTAGCTACTCGTATAGAAAATATGAATAAACTTTATAGTGAATCTGTAGATATTACAGAAAGAATGAACAAATTTTGGATGGATAATATCTGGAAACCTTTCTTATCATATAAAGAAAAAGAAAAAAAATGAATGAGAAGCAAAAAAGGAGTTTAGAAAAACCAAGCTAATAAAATCTTTTAAAATTCTTTCTGTTCTTTACTAAGTTAAGTTTAGTTTAAAATTTTAAATGAATTATTCATGGTTTGAATAATGCTTATAAAGTTATAATATTTATCAGGTGGAGTACCGAGAGAAAGAACGTATACCTTACCTTCATCATCAATTATGTTGTCAGTCATTATTATCTTAATACTTAATGGATCTTCTCCTGCGGTGTATGAATAAGCTAGTTTTCTCGCATTATGGTTATCAATCATTGTTGAGTTATTAGATATTAGCTTAAAATCTCTGTATTCATTCTGAAATTGATTTAATGCATTATCAACATATTCATTGAATGTAGTATTTTTCTGCAATTTATTTAAACTGATAATAAATTGTTCTTGTACTAAATCTTGAGGTCCTTCAAATGGTGAGCTAAACTCTATAGTGCTAGAATTATTTCCTAATGTCGGACTGGATTTTCTCTCACTAATCTCCCAATTTGATGGATATTGTATTGAAAAGTTGAGTTTTGAATTATTATATTTTAAAAAGGATTCGGAATCATCTAATGCAGATATTTTTGTTATTTGAAAATTACTAGTTCCTATTAAATAAAAAATTACTATTATGCTTATAATAAAAGAAACAGGTACTATAAAACTCATCTTCATTATAAAAATTGAATCAAACTTTATTTATAATAACCTTTCATTAATTATATAAAAATTCTATTAAATTCAATTTATAGAAAATTTTTTGGTTAGCATATAAATTTAGGGCTCAAATTGGAAAATCCATAATATCTGTCAAACTATTTATAGGAATAAAGCCTAATATTTCTTGCAATACTTCAGTTCGGTTCTAAATTAGTCGTAATAAAAAAAATCTACGTTTTTTATACTAGTGAATATAAATTATATGGTTGAAAATTGAGGTCACGATTTTAATATCTTATTGAAATACAATAATAATAAAAATCTAAGATACAAATTTTGTTGTGTAAAATCTAATAAGGTAATATTTATACATGTATAACCAATTAAAAATGATTAAATAAAATAGTGTTTTTAATTTATATAGGATGGGTCAGAATTTATCTTTAGAGTTATATGATTCATTATTAAGTTTAAGCGAACAAAATGTGAACAATCTAATCGATGAACCTATGATATTGGATAACGATGCACATATTTCCAAAGTAATTGGTACTTTATTGGAAAGAAATATTTATGAATCTTTTACAGTCTTAGATAAAAAAATATTTGTTATCAATACGCGTGATCTTTTGAATATAAAAGATATATCTACTCAAAAAATTTCAACAATTGCCAAAATTTCTCCTGTATTGTATACTGATAGTAAAATTGCCAATGCTGCCCACACTATGAATTATCATCGCCTCCGATCATTACCTATACTTGAAAAAGATAAAAAACTAAAAGGACAAATTAACGCAAAATCAATTATCCAACTAATTCATGAATTAGCAACAATAGGGACATCGAAAAATAATAATAATAAAACTAACACAAATAACAATTCATTTGCATCCTTGTCAAAAAAGATATTAGGAAAACATATCATGACTCCTAAACCATTTGTAATAGGATCTAAAAGTAATGTATCTACAGCTAGAAATATGATGATAAAAAATAGAATAGACCATATTCCGGTAATAAATGAAAATAATAATTCTCTCATGGGAATGATAACATCAACACATATTATCAAACATCAATTACCGTCCGAAAGAATTGGAAGAGGTACTATGGGAATTAATCGAAAAAATACTCAACTTGATTTTCCAGTTAAAAGCATAATGAGCAAGGATGTTGTTGTTGCCGATATCGAGGATAACTTGCTTAAAATTATTAATGAAATAATTCAAACTAAATCTACTTATGTAATTTTACAATCCGTAAATGAGATTCATGGAATTATCACATTTGGAGATATTCTTACTTTACTTAAAGAAAGAATACAGTATGATTTACCTTGTTACATACTGGGATTGCCTGAAGATCCAATAGAAGCCGAAATGACAAAGACCAAATTTATTGGTGTTGTTAAAGTATTAAAGAAAATTTTTGCAGAAATAGAAGAAGCTAGGTGTAGGATAAAAGTTAAGAAGAGTGGAAAAAGAAATAGGTATGAAATCAATGTTAATATTATAACAACAGCAGAAATATACAGTTATACAAGTACAGGTTGGGACTTACCACGTATAATGGATGAAATGGCAGATGGTTTAAAGAGAAAAGTAATTAAAGAACAGCTTAAAAAGGGTAAATCTCATAGGATTAGTTAAACGGTCTGCTGTTTTTTTCTAGTATATCTATCTATCATACAAACAAACAGGATTAGAAACACTTTTTTTATAATGAAGTAATGTTAAGGCAATAGTTAAAGTTGAGAGATATATGACTATTTACATGGTCTGTTATATAAATATCGAAACTAAATAATCAAAATTTTTATATTCTGTCATTTGCTAATGTTTTATCATCATTACTTCGCTGTTTATTATTATATAGCTTACTTTTGTATCTTGAATATTATCACTACAATAGAATGGTACAGTATTTTTATTCTAAATATTTATATTGAATATCAACCTATAATTTTTGTGTTATCAAAATATTTTGTATATTCTATCTATTTGGCATTAAAGTTGAAAATCTATCGATTAATAAGAGGTAAAGGAAAGGATAAAGAACAATACACATTGCAATCCTAATAATAATAATACAATTAATTCATTAAATTATTTAATGTTCTATTTAATACTCTCAAAACATAATAAAGTAAATCTTATGAAATAATATATGGATTTAATAATACTTAGGATAATCTTATTTGAAGAACAAATATTAGATTTATATACAAAGCCAACCGACCAACTAACTAAATATGTTTCCAACAAATAAAAATAAATGTATAATTATGGATATATACCATTTGACTTTCCTGAATTTAGATATTAAATAGGACCTAACCGATCCTCTAAAATAAATAAATACGTAGTATGATTATGAGTTCGTTTTTAGATTATACTCATAATTACTGGTGATATGAAAGAATAAAATTGTTTTTACAAAATTTATAAATATTTAGATATTTCGGGTTACAGTAACATAAGAAATATTCATAAATAAAATAGCTTTGAATAACTAAATGAAAGGAAATTTTTTTAAATATATCAGGTAAAAAGAAGAGTGAAAAAATCCCTAAAATTTTATATTTTGTATTATAGTTTGAAATTCTAAATCGTTTTGTGTGAGTTCTATAAGAATATGGACTTGCGATGCTAAGTTATATGCGTTATCTTCTATAAAACTTATGTTCAACAATTTAATCATCCATTATTACTTAAACCAGTTTATTCAAATTAAAGTAATCTAAAAATGTTTAAAAGTCGACATTATACAGTAAGATTATGAAAACAACTACTCTTGTAATCCTGACAACAATAAGTGCTATTGTTTTCGTTATTTTGCTCTTTTTCCTCCCTTACTAAATTCACTATTATTCTATTTTTTTTACATGTGCAGAAAATACTTACAAAATTTGATAAGAATAATAATACTTTGTTTTATTATGAAAAAACAATAGAATTACATACTATAACAAGCTAAATTCTATAAAATAATGGGAAATTTAGTGATACATATACATACATTATGGTGATGATAGCATAACACGATTTAGATAATAATTTAACGATTTAAAAAAGATGAAATTATAGATAAACTATTATGATTATTGGAAGTTATTTGGAAAATGGATATATTTTGATGAAATGAGTTCCAGATAGATATTAAAAATTATCATTATTTTATGAATATTAAAAATAATATAACCTTTAAAAATATACAAAAAAATCTTTTATTAATTATGGTAGATATAATACGATAGAATCGTTAGGGAATACGAGCTAAAGATTTCTTTAATATATTTTTAATATATATGGTTAATGCCATAACAAGATTAAATCGAGATTAATATCAAATTTAATAGGCGCTGTTTATTATTATAAGAAACAATAATTATCATGGTTTTTGATTTGAAAATTTAGAACAAATTAGCTTATTTACAATAGATTCAGATTTTTTTAAATCATGTCATCCTCTGTATAGAATACATCATACAAATCTTTAAATGTTAATGCTAACTATAATCAATAAATACGATTAATATTAAATCACAACCCTGATTGATTAATAAATATTTTCTATATGACTTTAGCTCGAAAATAAAATTTTAAGTTTATGTTAATTACTTTGGAATGAAAGTAAATAATCATTAAATTACATTATTAATGCGAATTGTCCTAGACAACAACTAGTATTTCATAATCTTTATAACTATCTATATTCATTTAAAATAACCTTTTGCGATATTAATACATGAGTATTTATTAATCACATTTTTTATACGGATGAATGATGATTATACTTAAAATAAGCAAAGAAATACTAAATATTTATGGTACAAGGGGAAAAAATTAGAACTATAAATCCTGCTACTAATCAGGTTTTAGCTGAATATGATAATATGACAGACGATGAAATAAAAACGATTATACAAAAATCTAAAAATTCATTTCAAGAATGGAAAAATGATATTGGAAAAAGATCTATTTTTTTGCATAATCTGGCTGCACAATTACGTAAGGATAGAGAAAAATTAGCAACTATTGCATCGCAGGAAATGGGCAAACCTATCAAAGAATCCCGATTGGAAATAGATAAATGTGCTTGGGCAGTGGAATTTTATGCCTATAATGGCGAGCTTTATCTTTCAGGCGAGGCATTAAATAGTGACGCTATTAAAACGATGATATCTTATCAACCGCTTGGAATAATAGGGAGCATAATGCCTTGGAACTTCCCTTATTGGCAAGCACTACGGTTTGCAGCTCCTTCGATGATGGCTGGAAATACAATAGTCCTTAAACCATCAAGTGCTACTATGCAGTGTGGTATTGAAATAGAAAAGATTATCGCAAAAATAGATTCATCTGAACATGTATTTAGTACACTTATAGGCGATTCAAAGGTTGCAGAAAAATTGATTGATTCCAATATTGATGGTGTTACTTTTACCGGTAGTGTAGAAATTGGTGCAAAAGTTGCTCAAAGAGCTACATCCCAGCTCAAAAAATGTGTTTTAGAATTGGGAGGAAGTGATCCTTTCGTTGTACTGGAGGATGCGGATATAGAGAAAGCAACGACTGGTGCAGTAAGAGGAAGGTTTTTAAATTGTGGGCAAAGTTGTATTGCTTCAAAAAGGTTCATAATATCAAAAAAAGTGGCTAATGAATTTATTGAGAAATTCGTAAGAAAGACAGAGGATTTAAAGATTGGTGATCCAATGTCTGATGATACCGATATAGGTCCACTGTCAACTTTTAAAGGAGTTGAAAATATCGAGGAAATGGTAAATGATGCTGTAGATAAAGGAGCTGAAATCCTTACTGGCGGAGAAAGAATTAGAGATACAGGAGCGTATTACAAACCTACAATATTAGGTAACATTAATAAAAATATGAGAATCGCAAATGAAGAAACATTTGGACCTGTAGCTCCAATAACAATATTCGAAAATGAAATGGATGCAATTCAGATTGCAAACGATTCAAATTTCGGTCTAGGAGCTAGTATTTGGACTATGAACTTAAATAAAGCCGAAAAATTTTCAAAATTAATTGAATCGGGAATAGTGACCGTTAATAACATGGTTTCTTCAGATCCTCGTGTTCCATTTGGAGGAATCAAAAACAGTGGATTCGGACGCGAATTGTCTAGGTATGGTATGCTAGAATTCGTAAATATTAAATCAATCAGATATTATGACCATTTACTTCCAGCTCATTATGTGGAATAGGATATTTTTCAAAAATTATTTAATTTTTTTTACATATTCAAAGTATTTTAATTGGTATTAGTACATTGAAGATTCTTATACTGTTTGAATCTAAGTTTATTTTTATTTCATAATTAAATAGTATTTAAAGGTCTATGTACCGTAAAGTACCTTGTCTGTACTTTTAAGTACGAAAAGATATATAATTTTATTTGTTTACCTAATAAAATGAAGAAAAAAAAATTAATTGAATTGACTATGGCCGCTGAATCTGAAGACAATTATTTAGAATTAAATAGCTTACTCGATTCTGACGATCCTTTTAATAACCTTGTTAATGAAATATCAAAAAAAATCAAGAAGAGAAACAAGTAACCATTATATTTTTTAATACCATTTTTTTTATTCACTTTATCAAGAAATAATCATTTATTAAAAGTTCAATCGAATGATGTGACTAATACTAGTAATCTATATTCTAAACTCAGCAAAAAAGTTTATCACAACTATCTTTATATGCTAATATTATTCAATTTATCAAATAATATCAAAAAATCAAGATATTTTTAATGTTACAATAATGTTTTGAGTTAAATATCGTATCTAAATTGACTAAGACACTATTTTGTGTTATATATGGTCTATATTTTTTACTAAATCTATTTATTAATCTTTTAATAAATAGAATATTCTACTATAAATATTTGTTAAAACATAATAATGATGCACGGAATTCGAACTATTAAATGATGACGATTCTGAAATCGCAATGCAAAATTTAGGTGACAATGTTAAAACTGTGAAAGGTGGTAGTTACACCATCGAAGAGATAAAAAAAATTATTGATACATGCAGTCTGAAATACAAAATAGTTGTTACCTTAATGATCTCCTGGTCGTAGAATAGGTGCAATTCCAAATTCCAAACCTAACACATCAACAAAACCTAGATTTCATCTGGAACTTTTTACCTTTTTATTATAATGCACACGATTAATAATTAATTAATTAATTTATTAATCAGATCAATAATAACGATGATGATATAATAGACTAATTTTTTTTGATATCTACTTACTATGAAGGAAAAAAAGTATAATATAGTAGTATCAAATAGTTGAGGACGGCTCAATTGGCAGGCATGTTCTCTTGAGGACAGAACAAAACCCCAAACTAAGTAATAGGTAAATTGGTATACAAATTTTTATTGTTAAAAGATAAAAAATTGATATTTCGATGTGAAGTCACAGAAGTTAAAAGACTTCCTATTGTGTTAGAAAATGATATGACACTTTATTATTAGAGGTTGTAAAAAACAAGACCAAAAATAAAAAGAATGAATCTTTTATTGATTTATTAGATTAGAAAATAAATGATTAAAAGAAAAGGTTCAGTGAGGCTCATGTTCTACACATACACATGTCCTCTAGTCTGGTTTTTCAGTCCAAAGATCTCCAGACAGAACCTCTTAACTTTTAGACAATTAGTTTTATTGATATAGTTTTATCCTAATTTTGTTGTATTTTATCTATCTTTTGTTATTGTTTCACATAATTTACTACTTTTAACTTATTTAATAGGATATTTACTAATAATAATATTGTAATTGTAATATTAAATAAAAAATTATAGCAATTAATATATTAATTACATTCCAAAAGATTTTACCTTCGTTCAATCAAAGAATCGAGCAAATTAACAAGTCATAGCCTGGATAGATAAATGCCATGACCAATCCATCCCTTGCTTGTATTTCAGGCTATGACATTCTTTGTTTGTTATTTAAAATTCTAGGAGAACAGTTTCACAACTGATAAATATTATAACTCGAAAATATTGAAAACATACCATATAACGTCCAATCAAACAATGGAACATTGCACAAAATCATAGCCTGGACCAGTTTATCTATCTATAAACCACAAAACTTATCCTTGATTCAGGCTATGACATTCCTTAAGTTTTTTCTTTAAGCACTATATAATATAATTAACAGGACGTTGTACTGATGGAATTCAAAAAATTAGTGTCAATCCAAAGATAGCCATAGTCTCTAAAATGATCCATCTCAACCAAGTAGGCTATGGCTTTACTCATTAACGCCGTTCTACAAATATTATATAGGACTTTCAAAGTTTATCTAACATAATCGCATCTCCTAAATGATCTGTCAAAACCAATTCTT
>JALDXL010000062.1:0-9900 GCA_032155045.1 Nitrososphaerales archaeon | reverse complement strand
TCTCCATCACCTACTCAAAATTCATCTCCATCACCTACTCAAAATTCATCTCCATCACCTACTCAAAATTCATCTCCATTACCCAATTCATCAACTAATATCAATAACGAAATAATGTCTATTTTTAAGAACCAAAAATCTAATAACTCAACAGTTGCAATTGACCAATCAACGAATCAAGCCATGAAATATTTTGCTAAAATTGTAGATAAAAATAACAATCATGAAAATGTAATTTCTAGTAATTCTTTAACTGATTTCAATAATAATCTTCTACAATTTTGTCTTGACTCTGGAATAGATTATTATTCTTGCAGTTCTATAATTCAGGATTCCTTACAAGCGGCACAATTTACTAATTCCTACATGGGACCTGCAAAAGTAAATACTGATCTTATTGACTATACCTTGGAATTAAAAGTAAGATAACTCTTTTATATAACAAAAAAATCTCTAATTTTTTATTTTACTTCAACAATTTACATTGCAATAAGCTTCACATGCTCTAATTTTTTATTGGTTTGAAATTTTTTTGTCATATTCTTTATTAGTTCTGCGTCCCCTTTTAATAAAAATAATTCTATGCATCGATCTTGATCTATTTTGCTATGAATATGAGTGGTCACAATTTCTTCAAAATCATGCCTCATATTTGTAACTTGATCATCATCTCTTTCTTGATGAATAATTAGTAGCAAAGCAGCTAAAGTTCCCTGTAATGTATCTCTTTCTTTTTGTTCTGCTATCATATTTCTTAATCCAGCTCTCACAATTTCAGATCTACCAGAAAAACCAAGATTTTTTTGTAATTTATCGATGTCACTGATAATATCATCATTTAGTGAAATACTTACTATGGGCAATAGCGAGTTAATGATATAAGAGATATAAAATTTTATGGTTAGTATTTATTGATTATTGGCATTTGTATTTAGGATTTCTTAATTGATAAGTAAATGTATATTCTTATAAAATTTGTTTAATCATCTTCATTATGGAATCATAATTACCTATTTCATCAAGTGAATGTGCATCACTGCCCAGATGAAACTTTACCCCATTTTTAACAAACACCTTAATCCAGTTTTCTAGGGGCAATTTATATTTTGCATTCAGTTCTATGATTTTGTCATGTTTACTAATAAATTTTGCAATTTCTTCCATTTCTTGGTTATTTAAATCAAATGATGATTCAGGAGCTAAATGTCCTATTACATTAACATATTTATTTTCAATGACTTTTTTTAATGCTTTTGTCCATATGGTTTTTTCATAATATTTAGTATGAAAACTTGCAATAATGAAATAATCTCGGGAAATATCTTCTCTACAGTCAATCTTTCCATCTTGTAGTATTTTTGCTTCAAATCCTGTTATCACTTTAACTTTTGTGTTTTCTTTGAATTTTGAAATTTCATCTATATATTCGTAAATCCAGTCAGATGTTTTTCTTACATGTTCAGTTAGTGCGATTAGTTCTAATTGTTTTAGTTCTGCTTGTTTTATAATATTTTCGATTGTAAGATCTGAGGCTGAATGATCATTATAGTTAGTATGAACATGATAGTCTTCTTTTAAATTTATCAATTCTTATAATTTTTATATTATGATATATATTCCCTGTCTACTATAAAATATTATATACTCGCGAATTATATTGAAAAATATATTTTTTTCTGTAGAAAAGTGTAAATTATAATTGTAATTATCTAAACAACTATCAATAATGCATAAATTCAACGTTCTTGTTCCTGGAGCAGGAGGTCCAGCTGGAATAAATACTATCAAATCTTTAAGAATTATACCTTTCAAAGGAAAAATTGTTGCTACTGATTCAAATAATCTATCTGCTGGTTTTTTTCTTAGCGATTTATATTATATTATGCCTAGATTTGATGATGCATTATTTATTGACAATTTATTAAAGATCATAAAGGAACAAAATATTGAAGTTCTAATGCCATCATCCGGTTTTGATATTTATGGATACAGTGATAATTATGATTTAATAAAAGAACATGGGGCCATCCCTATAGTTAGTAAAAGAAAAGTTTTAGAAATTTGTAGAGATAAATTATTATCATATGATTTTTTATCGAAAAAATATCCTTTTGCTTTTACTACTCAATTTCCTGAAAAAATTGATACTTTTCCTATAATCGCAAAACCTCGTTTTGGGAAGGGTAGTAATAATATAATACTTATCGAAAATAAATTAGAATTAGACTATGTAAAAAACAAATTTGAAAACATGGTCTTTCAGGAATATCTTCCAGGAACAGAATTCACAGTTGATGTTCTTTCTGATCTTAATGAAAAACCTATAATGGCTATTCCAAGAATCAGAATAGACACTAAAGCAGGTATATCAGTAAAAGGTAAAATAGTTCGAAATCCTGTTATTGAAAATCTTTGCAAAAATACTGTTGAGACATTGGGAATTAAAGGACCATCATGTATTCAATTAAAAGAGTCTAATAACGGAGAACTAAAAATTATTGAAATTAATCCCAGATTCGGAGGGGGTACTATATTTACTACACTTGCTGGTGCAAATTTTCCAGCCATGCTATTGGAATTGTTAAGTAATAATAGTTTAATTATTCCAGAAGTATCGGAAATTACAGTTTTAAGATATTTTGAAGAAATTGTAATTCGATAATTTAACAAATAATAATTTACAGATTGATATATACTCTTAAGTATAAAATTTTATTATTAGATAAACAAATTCGTACGATATTCATCTCCATGTTTTATTTTTTATTGTTAGAGCAGCGTATATTATTAGCCAAGTAAAAATAAACGTTGATATGACATTCATTAAAGGTCTATAAAACCATCTTGGATAGCCAGGTTTTCTTAACCTAACGTCAATTCCATACATCAGTCCTGTAAACATTGTTCCACCTATATAAAAAATGGTACTCACGATATCTCCTGTTAACGGTAATATGATCAAAGATTTTATGATGATGTAAGGACGAAACAATCTTAATGCTACAGTTAAATAATAAATAATTGCAATTGCTAAAGGTCGTTGCCAATAAATTGAACCAGTTGAAAAAATACTTCTTATAAAGCTTTTTCTCCATCTTATTTGCTGTTTAATAAGACTTTTTAATGTTTGTGGTACCCCAATTTCTACCTTGACACTTGGACTATATTTTAATTTCCATCTGTAAGATTTTAAATTAATTTCGTTACCATTATCATCTTGTTTGTCGAATTTCTTGTTTTTATTTTCAAATTTTTCACCTAGAATAAATGCAGTGAGTCGTCTATCCGTCGCAAATTTAAATTCCATACCTAAAAACTTATCATTCGCCCATTCGTGAATGTGATCTTGAATAGCTTCTCTTCTAAATGCAGATAAAGATCCCGAACAGCAGGTTAAAGAAGAAAAAGAACTTTCCATTCCTTTGATAATCCTGTATTGTCCATCGAACCAGACATCCTGAATTTTTTCCAACATATTTCCTTGGTCTGCATTTCTTACTTTTCCATGTCCTGTAATGGCTCCAATCTCTTTATCGGAAAGAAATATGTTAGCAATATTTTTAATAGCATCATTAGCCATATTGCAATCACTATCCATAAAAACATAAAATTCGCCATTTGCAATTTCAATAGCTTTTTCAATAGCATGTTTCTTTCCGATATTTTTAGGTAAATGCAATACTCTCAATAAATCTGAATATCTATTTCTTAATTGGTCTAAAATTTTCGCTGTATTGTCAGTGCTACCATCATTAACAACGATTA
This sequence comes from Nitrososphaerales archaeon, assembly GCA_032155045.1. Classification (GTDB taxonomy): domain Archaea; phylum Thermoproteota; class Nitrososphaeria; order Nitrososphaerales; family Nitrososphaeraceae; genus TH1177. Next base: position 6,135 of record JALDXL010000062.1, on the reverse strand, counting down.
TCTCTTTATTCAGATATGTGGAATTTATAACAGATTGTACACAGTTTTCAATATTACCTTCTTCATTTTTAACTGGAATAACTATAGTAATTAGTGGATTTATATTCATAGTTTCATTTTTAGATTCATTTTTGGTTTCATATATCGGATCTTTGAATTTCAAATAAGAGAATAAAAAAACCTGAAAAAGAATCATGGTAGTGAGAAAACTATAAAATCCTATTGTAAAGTCTATTATATAGAGCATAAAATAAATTTTTACAACGAGGATAATCCCTATTGTAAGTAAAATAAGGTAACGAGCGAACCATCTTTTTCGATTCATTTCGTAGATTGTAGAAGATTCCTTTTGTATGATCATATTTCTCTCATTCTTTTGCCTTTTAACATAAGGACAGTTATGCCTGCTAAATATTATTCAAAAATCATATTAAATAGTTAGTAGAAAGTTTTTTATTAATTTATCATAAATAATTTATTGCTATTAAATTTCGGAATATTAGGTTATGAATCTATTATTAACTAATTCACTATTTGTATAAATTTTTGTTAATAAAAACACATATAATTAATAATTGTTATTATAAAACAAGAGTTATTGTTGGAAGTACTAGCGATTCACTTTACAAAATTTAAATCTTATCCTGTTAATAATGATATTACTTTGAAGGAGGAAATAGAATGCAATTAGTTTCAGTTCAATCTCTTTCCTATGGCTATGATTCAGAGGTCGTATTAGAAAATGTTTCGTTTAATGTAGAAAAGGGAGACTTTCTAGGAATCATAGGACCTAATGGGGCGGGTAAGACCACTCTCTTTCAATGTATTTTGGGATTAATTAATACATATTCCGGAAAAATCACTATTTTAGATGAAGATATAAAAAGAAACAAGAAAATCTTTACAAAGATCGGGTATATTCCACAAAAAAAATCTATTGATCCGAAGTTTCCATTAACAATCGAAGAACTAGTATCATTATCTCTTCCCAGGAAAACTTCTAAGGATATAGTTTATAAGATTTTAAGACAAGTTGGATTATATGATATAAAAGATAAATTAATTGGCCAACTATCTGGTGGCCAACAACAACGTGTTTTAATAGCAAAAGCACTAGTAAATAATCCAATTATACTGATGCTTGATGAACCTACTAATGAATTAGATCAGAAAAGCCAGAATGATTTTTATCTTCTCCTAAAGGAGCTCAATGAAAAAAATAATATTACAATTATCTGGACTTCCCATGACATGAATGCAGTTAATAAATATGCTAATAAGGTATCATGTATTAATAAAAGGATGTTCTTCCATGGCGATAAGGAAGCATTTTTCTCGAATGAAGAGCATTTAAAGAATTATTCTGAATCCTCAATGCAAATTCATATGCATACACATAATAGCTAAGATTTCACATTAAAAACGATTTATCTATGCTTGATCTGGATTTTTTTTATTATGGTTTTATTCAGCGTGCATTACTTTCAGGGTTAATTATTGCTATAACCTGTTCTGTTATAGGAATATTTCTAGTTTTAAGAAGGCAATCATTATTTGGTGATGCTATTTCTCATATATCTTTTGGAGGAATAGCAATAGGCACATTTTTAAATATCTATCCGATTTGGACTGCCATGGGATTTTCCGTAGCTGCTGCTTTGGGAATAACTAAAATCAGACAGTCAACCAAACTTCCTTCCGATTCTTTAGTTGCAGTAATGCTTTCTCTGGGTTTGGGAGTAGGTGTTACTTTAGTTAGTTTATCCAATGGATTTTCTATTGATCTGTTTAGTTTTCTGTTTGGAAGTATTTTATTAGTTGGTTATGGAGATCTAATTCAAATAATAATTGTAGCTATTATAGTAGTGTCTATAATATTGGTATATTATAAAAAATTTTTATATATTGCTTTTGATGAAGATCAAGCTAAAATTAGTGGGATTCAGGTAGAAAAACTAAACTATTTGTTTACTGTTTTGGTAGCTATAACAATAATTGTTTCTATGAAATTGGTTGGAATATTATTAATTTCTTCCCTACTGGTTCTTCCAAATATATCAGCTTTATTATTCAATAAAGGTTTCAAAAAAACAGTTTTATATTCGATAGCCTTGTCTACTTCTTCCGTATTCTTTGGAATCATTTTATCTTATTATTATAATTTAGCACCTAGTGGAATGATAGTATTATTATCTACAATGAGTTTTATTGTGATCTTTCTAATAAAAAATTTTTACTATTCCGTTAAAAATAAATATTCAAAATTAATTTGTTGATCTTTTATAAACGCTCAGTCAATATAATGAATAATAACCTAATATTTGAAAAAATCAATTGGAATCAGGCATAGAACATAATATATAAAAAAATTATCATACTAAAATTATTAAATTAATAGATAATTCTTTCTAACGACAAATAAAAAAAATAAATTTTATTAAGACATTTCATTAATCACTTGTTCAAATAATTCATATGGTTGCGCTCCTTGAACTGCAACTGGTGTTGTTCCATTGTAGAAAATGAATGTAGGAGTACTAGTCAAACCAATACTTCTTCCTAATAAATCATTCTCGTTTACTATCATATTATATTTATCTGAATCGACACAGTCAGAAAATTTCATAAGATCTGGTACTCTAATGTTATTTGCGAATTGTTTTAGATTGTCTTTCGTTACCCATCCAGTATTTTCACCTTGTGAATTTTTATAAAGTTCATCATTGTACTCCCAATACTTTCCTTGTTCTGCAGCACAATATGAAGCAACTGCAGCAAGCGTAGAGGCCTTATCATTTGGGCGATCATTTACAATGAGATCTTTGAATAGAAATTTGACCTTCCCAGTTTCTACAAAATTTTGTATTATCGAACCTTGGGTTTCCTTATGGAATCTAGCGCAGAATGGACATTGGTAATCAGCAAATTCTACTAATGTTATATTTGCATTTTTGTCTCCCAATGCAGAAGCATTAACAGATACTGGTGTAAATAATTTGTTAATGATTGCCTCCGGATCTGTAGGGTCTTGTTTCATATTGTTACTTTTAGGAGCGAAATTAAGAAAACCTGCTATAGTACCAATAAACATAACTGCCATTAGAGATACGCTTGCAATTACAATTTTCTTTCTCATTTGCTTAATATTGTAATTAACAACTTATTAATCATATGAATCCTATTTTTCACCTTTAGATAACAATTAAATTTCACTAATGTGAATCAAAAATTATGGAATCTGGTTCTTTAGGTAATGTAACTTATGAATGTATGAGATGCGGCACTAACGTAACAATAGAAGAATTATCTTCATTGCCAGAAATAAAATGTATTTGTGGATTTAGAGTATTTAGAAAAGCAAGACAGCCTGTTGTAAAACAGATTAAAGCAATATAAGATATTATTAGGATTTTGGTATTATTGATAAATCAAACATCTATTTATTAATAGCCTTATACATATATAAAATGGAATGAAAATTGTTTGTCCTGATTGTAAAAAGCCTGCAGATCTTGCCGATGATTTCTCATTCGTAAAATGTAGTTTTTGTTCACTAGATATGACCTATGGTGAATATGTTAAATATATTGCATACAAAGACGCCAGATACAGCGATATATTGAGCGATTATAAAAATAATCGATGATAATTATAATTTCTATTTTTTATTCTCTAAACAATAAGTTCACAATTTTTATTTTTTATGAATTTTAGGTTATATAGTTTGTAATTATAGTAATTTTAGCAATTATAGGGCGTACTCGATTATTACTAATTAAATAAATATTTCAAAAATATTATCATTTTTATTATTCTTCTTTATTTTAATAATGTAGTAATGAGCACAATTGAAAAAAAGATAAGTGAGTTAAGGCCAGGAATGAGAGGTGTAAATGTGAAAGTAAGAATAGAAAGTATATCTGAACCTAGAACTGTAAACCTAAGAACAGGAGGCCAAGCCAAGGTAGCAGATGCACAAGTTTCGGATGAAACCGGTGTAATTAAACTATCATTATGGGATGATCAAATTGATATGATTGAAGAAGGAGATACGGTACTAGTTGAAAATGGTTATACTCACGCATTTCGTGGGGAAAATAATCTTAATATTGGAAAATATGGAAAATTACAAAAATTAGAATAAATAAAATACGATACTTACGGGTTTCGATTTTATTTCTTAATCTGTTAAGTTATAAATGGGCTTAAAAATACATTTGCTGTGAAATCTAATGCAATAGATAAAGTCTCTAGTGGTCCAGCTGATCAAATCAATGTTGTTATAGAAATACCAAAGGGGAGCAATATAAAATATGAAATTGATAAAGATAGTGGCACATTATTTGTAGATAGAAAATTATTTACTGCAATGTTTTATCCGTGTAATTATGGGTTTATTCCTTCTACGTTGGAAGATGATGGGGATCCTGTAGACGTTTTGGTTATTGGTGATTTTTCAGTAGTTCCACTCTCTGTACTTAAAGCAGTCCCTGTAGGTGTACTGCTAACAGAGGATGAAGAGGGACAGGATTCGAAAATTCTTGCAAAGCCAATTAGTAAAATAGATTCAAGTTTTACTTCTATAAAAGATATTGAAGATATATCTTCAGAGTTAAAAAAACAAATTGAACATTTTTTTGCTCATTACAAGGAATTAGAAGGAGGGAAATATGTAAAAATAATAGGATGGGGAAACAGAGAAATGGCAGAAAAAAAAATATCTGATGCTATTCATAGATATTCTAAAAACTAGTGTTGATTCTTCAGATTATAATGCTTTAAATTGTTCACTCCATCTCATATATGCTCTTATCATGTCTATACTTATAGTGGGCTTTCTTATCTTAACGATCTCTTTAAAATCATTCATGGATATAGGACGAGGGTTGGATTCTGCTTCCATTGCCTTTCCACTCTCAAATAACTCATTAACAACTCTTAATTGTACGGCTTGACAAATATCCTTAATGTCGCTCGCACTGTAACCTTGAACAAGTTTTGAAAGTTCCTCTATCTTTAACGTTTTATCTTTTTTTAGCGGGGTAGTATATTGTTTAAATAAATGATTTCTTGAATCGTTATCTGGAAGGGTAACATAAATTCTCTTCTGGAATCTTCTTAGAAAACCAGCTTCAAGACTCCACGGCTTATTCGTTGCTCCAATCACGTATAGTTTGGAATTTTTTGATTTGTTAGTTATTCCATCCATTTCTGTTAAAAATTGATTTTTAACACGTATCTCTCCCCCTACTTCACCATTTCTTGTTCCCAACAGCGAATCTATTTCGTCAATAAAAAGCAATACAGGAATATTTTCACTTTCATATAGTTTATTAGCCATCTTAAAAAGTTTAGAAACATTTTTCTCGGCTTCTCCAAGCCATTTACTCATCATTGCAGAAGCATCAACAATAACGAAATATCCATCAATTTCAGCAGCAGTGGCGGCAGCAAGTAGAGTTTTTCCACATCCTGGAGGTCCATATAATAATAACCCTCTTGGCCATCCCAATGGAAACAAATCAGATCTCTTTGTAGGATATACTATCGACTCCCTGATTGCCCTTTTAGCATCGTCTAGTCCAATTACTTCGGTCCAAGTGATCTTAGGTTTTTCTTTCATAATTAAGCTATCAAATTCTTCACCTAGTGATTCCTTTGGTTTTCTTGCCTCTGTACCAGTTTTTTTATCTAACGTGCCAAGCTTATTACCTACTAAATCACTATCTTTTTTTTCTTCCTCTTCCTCTTCTAATACACTTGAGATTTGTAAGGATTTAATTCTGTTTAAATAAGCATTTGATCTTTCTAAATAGATTTTATTTAATTTATATTCAGGATAAATTTGAATTAATTTATTTAAAGCTTCAATAGATCGTTGATAAAACTGAATAGCCATTAAGCGTGAACCTTGAGAATCCAACCTTATGGCTTCTGCAGCATATTTACTTGCACTATTTTCTAATTCTTGTGGAGCTAAAATCATAATACTACGATATCATTTACTTCTGAATTGATTTTTAGTATTATTATGTAAATGTTAGTTGCTCTAAAAATTAAAAATAATATACAAATATTTTGATGCAGAAGATTTTTTTACTCTTTACTCTACTCTTTCTCTTTACTCTTTACTCT
>JALDXL010000061.1:0-10020 GCA_032155045.1 Nitrososphaerales archaeon | reverse complement strand
GAAAGTTTGTAGGACAATCTCCGCATACTGGTGAACAAGGTAGCTTGATTCATCTTTAACAAATTTAATTTTTTTATTCTTTTTTTTAAATATAATCATTAATTTACAAATACGATACTTTATTATGTGCCAATTTTTTTTATACTCATAGCAGAATGAGGCGGAGAGTTGCTGAGATCATCATGGTAGCTTCAGGAATAGGGATAGCAATAGGTGCAGGTACTATGAATATAACATCATTGGCATATGGAGGATTAGCAATCTTAGGCTTAGGTGTAATTTCCTTCTTTTGGAGATAACTTTCATAATAAAAATAGTTGATGGTAAAATCAAAAATTAGATAGGAGAATTCCCTTAGAGATTGGATCCGAAGACAATTTTTGAAAGAATAAAAGATGTACAACAAAATAACAAGTCAATAGTAGTATTGCCCGATTTTTTTATTGACAGGATAATTAAAATTAATAATATAGATGAATTTTTTATCCATTTAAAAGAAAAAACAAAATACGGTGGTGGTAGTATTAGAGGAATACCAACGAGACAGATAGAAGGAGGAAATGCAGTCAATATTGCATACATTCTTGGTAAATTAGGATTTAACGTAAACTTATTCACTATATCAGATGATACAAGTCAAATAATTTTAAAATATTTTTTTCAAAATTTACCGAATGTAAGATTACATTTATCCCATGGCAAACCTGGATTTACAACATCAATAGAAATACACAACCAAATCAATTCTAGTGATTCTAATATAATGATCAGCGATGTAGGGGACAATTCAAATTATGGCCCGGAAAGACTATTATCATCTGATAACGAAGAGATACTAAATAATTCTGATATAGTAGTACTTGTAAATTGGGCAAGTAATTTAAGAGGAACTGACCTTTTAAAATATGTATTTAAAAATTCATCCAGAGCATTGCACTTTGTTGATCCTGCTGATATCCAGACACGCAGTAAAGAATTTTGTAAGATATTGAAGGAGCCAAATAATTTAGTTCATATACTTAGCATAAATGAAAATGAATGTAACTCTTTACTTGTTGAATTAAATCTTCAAAAACTAATATTAAACAAAAAGTATAACCAAAAAAATATAAAACTTGCTATAAAAGAGCTGGCAAAAAATTTAAAAGTTTTTATCGATTTACATACCAGATATGGATCTGCTTGTTCTAACGGAAATGAAGTTTTTTTTGCAGATACTGTAAAAAATATCACTGTAAATAATTTAACAGGTGCGGGAGATTCATGGGACGCAGCTGATATTATAGGATATATTATTGGACTTCCTCCTGAACAAAGGTTATTTTTTTCCAATATTTTTGCATCATTATATATATCCATTAATGATAGAAGATCGATATCATTAAAAAAATTTTTTGAATATTGCTGTAAAATTTATAACAAAGAAATCAAAGAATAAGCAAACGAGTATTTATCCGAATTATACATAGGTATAAAATAGGGAAATTTGGTTGGTTATTATTTTGTAAGTGCTGTTTTTGTTACCAACTCTTCTATTTTTTTGTTTATATCTAGAGTTACTTTGAGTAAATCTGGTGTCCATCCTCTCTTTCTGATGAAAGTAGACAAAGCTTTTGTATCTTTTGGCAAACATGCACCTTCAAACGGTCTACCTGCGATGGTTCCATATTTACCTATACGTTTATCTAAAGACACACCTAAACTTACAGCTCTATCATCTATTCCTAATTCTTTACATAACATTCCAATTTCATTAAAAAATGATATTTTTAATGACAAGAAGCAATTGGCAGTATACTTGATCATTTCAGAAGCTTTAAAACTAGTAACAATTATTTTTTCTGTAAGAGGTTTGTACAAGTCTTGTAATAATTTTGAACTACCTTCAACATCCTCACCTATAATCACTCTGTCAGGAATAAAAAAATCTTCATAGGCGCTTTCTTGTCGTAGAAATTCTGGATTATAACAGACATCATAATCTTTACCTCTAAGTTTTTTGCATTTTTTATCCATATAGTCGATTACTATTTCATCCATGGTTCCTGGTAGCATTGTACTGCGAAATATGATTAAATTGTATTTATTAGATTCATTTAATGCTTCAATTACTGAAAATAAAGCCGACTTCACTTGTGATAAATCTTGTTCATCATTAGCACCGGTTGGTGTATTAACACAAACGAAGGTAATATTAGTATGTTCTAAAGCATTCTTTACACTGTGTGCAACTTTAAAGCCTTCTTTTTTCAATGTTTCCATTCTATTCTTAGAAATGTCATAGAAAACGACATCATGACCTAATTTATGGAATCCTTTACCTGTGGCTGAACCAACAACCCCGGATCCAATTATTGAAATTTTTACCATTATTTATCCACAAACCTCTTTTTATAAAAAAAATCGCAAATTAATATATAAGTGCTACTATCTCTTTTTCATATATAATGTTAGAAGTGTTTGTTATAAATTATCTTCTATAAAATAGTATAATGATTTTTAAATATAAAAATTATCAAATAAATAAAAGTAATGATTATATTTAAGAGATTTTATAAAACTAGGTTCCGATTCATATATAAATTAGATTTACCAAATTAAAGATAATAATTAATGTACAGACTGTCGTATAAACGGGCCTCAGAGGAAATTACGCTAATATTTATTATAGCAGCACTGTCTGTACTCCTAATTTTTTCCATTATATTTGTTATTTCACCGGATTTTTTTAATAAAATCTCAATTTTAGAACCAATTCAATTACTAGTGTTAAAAATTTCTGAATTTTTTGGTTATGTGGCTATCAATTACTATCAATTAATATGGATATATCTTCCTCTTGGAGTAATAGGTTTTTGGCGATGGAGTGTATGGCTATTTAAGAAATCTACTTCTTTTTTATATAAACCTAAACCTCCTTGTAATAATGTACTTCTTAAGTATAGTATTATTACTCCAGTTTATAATGAAGATCCAAAAACTTTTGAACAAGCGATAAAGTCGTGGATTAGAAATGAACCAGATGAAATAATCGGAGTAATAGATCAAAGTGATAATCGATGTATCGAAGTTTTTCAATCTCTTGCCAAACACTATGCATTTATGAAACTTATCATAGCTACAAAACCAGGCAAACGACCTGCACTTGCAGAGGGAATGAGAGAAGCAAGAAATGGAATTATTGCACTTGTAGATAGTGATACAATTTGGGCCGAAAATATTAAACAATCAATATTGTCTCCTTTTGAAGATCCAGCAATAGGAGGAGTAACAACAAGACAACACCCTATCGAAAGAAAAACAATATGGCAGAAAATAACAGATATTTTCTGGGATATGAGAAATTATTATGATTTACCTGCTCAAACAGCAATGGGTCAGGCACTTTCGTGTCTTTCTGGAAGAACTTCATTATATAGAAAAGATATCGTATTAGAAGAGCTTGACATATTTCTCAATGAAATTGTACTTAATAGGAAGAAAGAATCTGGAGAGGACAAGTGTTTAACAAGAATAGTCCAAAGCAAAGGGTGGAAAACATACTATCAGAGTAATGCAGTTATATATTCATACGCCTCTCCTGACTTCAAGACATTCTGGAGTCAAAGATTAAGATGGTCAAGGAATAGCCATAACTCTGATTTGATAAGTTTATGGGATGGATGGGCATGGAAACATCCCTTCTTAGCTTTCCATATAATTGATAGATTTATTTCTATATTTACATTGTTTTTTGGACCAATATTTTTTGGTATAGCACTATATCTCAATCATTATGTTTTAGCTGTTTCCATCTTACTTTTGTGGATGATTGGAAGAGGAATTAAAATTTTACCTCATTTAAAGAGGCATCCAAAAGACATCATACTTCTGCCAGCGTATGTAATAATTAATTTCATGATTGCAATAATAAAACTATATGCGTTGGTAACAATCAGAGATCAGAAATGGATAAGATCTAAAAATAGGAAATCTGTTACTTCAAAATTTAAACAGATCAAGAATTTTATATTAACTAGTGAGATAATAGGATCACTTGTTTTTATTATAATTTTCATAGTACGCTAGTCCAAACAAGTCATTCAGAATCCAAAATTGGTATAGCTTTTATATTTCAAATATAATTTTACTTTAGACTTTAGATGGGTAGAGTAAATAAAGGTATCAACTGTAGTGTAAAAGATTGTAGTGAACAAGCTGAAAGATCTATGAGCGAGGGCAAAGGTAGAATGGCTACCGATCTGGATTTGGCCTCAACTAGTAAAAGGATCTATTTATGTAAAAATCATTATAAAGAATGGAAAAAAGCCACCAAAGAAGATCGAGAAACAGAAAGAGCAAGATGGAAATAAACGAATCAGCGGAGAAAGAAATTGCGTTTATTACAATTACATACAGATTTTATTGAATACCAACCAATTAAGGAGGAACTTAATAATGCTGAAAAAAACATAGATAAAACTAATAGAAGATTAGAAAATTTGGTAGTTGTGTTTGTTTCAGTAGAAAATGGAGATAATAAAAAAACTATACAAAAAGCAGTAGATGAAATTAAAAATTACGCACAAACTATAAAAAATGATAGATTATTAATTTATCCTTATTCACATTTAAGTTCTGATTTATCATCTCCAAAACATGCTTTTGAAACCATTAAAGAGCTAGAAACATTGGTAAAAAACGTAATAAATGATGTAAACAGAGCTCCTTTTGGATGGACGAAGAGTTTTAATATAAAGGTAAAAGGCCATCCATTAGCAGAAAATTTTAAAATAATTTCAGATGAAACACCATTTCCTCATATAAAGAATGACGAGGTTAAAGAAAATCAACATAATTTGGAACAAGTATCACTTGCCTTAAAATCAGAAGATAGACAACAATCATCTTGGTTTATCTTAGATACTAATGGAGATTTAATTCCTCTCAAAAACTTCAAAATGGAAAATAACAGTGATTTGACTAAGTTTGTAGAATACGAAACGTCAAAAAGAAGAACTGTAGACGAGCAACCACCCCATGTAAGCCTTATGAAGAAAATGGCTATTGCTGATTATGAGCCAGCTTCTGATCCTGGCAATTTAAGATATTATCCTAAGGGAAGATTAATGAAATCATTAATTGAACAATTTGTAACGAGAAAGGTTCTAGAATACGGAGGAATAGAAGTTGAAACTCCTTTAATGTATGATACAAAGCACCCATCTATGGAAAGCTATTTCAATCGTTTCCCTGCTAGACAATATAATATAATATCAGATAATAAACATTTATTTTTAAGATTTGCAGCATGTTTTGGTCAATTTTTAATGGCAAAGGATTTTCATATTACGTATAAAAATTTACCATTGAAACTCTATGAATTAACAAGATATAGCTTTAGACGAGAAAAAAGCGGAGAACTTGTAGGATTGAGAAGATTGAGGGCATTCAGTATGCCCGATTGCCATGCTTTCTGCAAAGATATTGAACAAGCAAAAGATGAATGTTTGAAACGTTTTGATCTCTCAGTTGATGTATTAAATGCGTTCAATATAAAAATTCAAGATATAGAAATGGCAATAAGATTTACAGAAACATTTTTTAGAGAAAATAAAGCCTTTATTACTGAAATATCTAGAAGGTTTGGGAAACCTATCCTAGTTGAAATATGGAAGAATAGATACTTTTATTTTGTTTTAAAATGGGAATTTAATTTTCTTGATAATAGTGGAAAGGCAGCAGCTTTATCGACAGATCAGATCGATGTTGAAAATGCAAAAAGATATAATATTGAATATGTTGATGAACAAGGAAAAAAACATAATCCAATAATATTACATAATTCACCTAGCGGAGCTGTAGAAAGAATTATTTTTGCAATCCTTGAAAAAAGTGCCAAGTTAAAAAAACAAGGGGAAAGACCTCAGTTTCCTTTATGGCTATCGCATACACAAGTTAGGATTATACCTATTAAGGATGAACATTTGCAATTTGCAGAACATATTGAAAGTAATCTAACTCAACATCAAATAAGAACTGATATAGACGATAGGCAAGAATCGCTCAGTAAAAGAATAAGAGAAGCAGAAACTGAATGGATTCCTTATATACTAGTGATTGGAGAAAAAGAAACTAAATCTGCAAAATTGGTAATTCGAGATCGTAAAACTGGAAAACAAAGTGAGTCTAATATCGAAGAATTAATAGAATACATAAATAAAGAAATAAAAGATAAACCGTATATGCCATTAAATTTGCCTAAATATCTTTCAAAAAGACCGCAAATAATGGCTTAATCCGTTTACCTCAATTTTCTATTGAATAATTTAAGTCGGATATTCATTTTATAATCATATATTCCCTATTAAGTTTAGTTGACTTTCATTTTGATCCTGATCGATATTCTTGTTGAGAGAGAAATTTTGGCTACTATTATTTCCATAAATTGTTTGATAAGCAGTTTTTACAATATCAAAATAATTAGTAGTTTCTATCTTGCCATTAGTCACATTGATTAAATTAAAGTTTTGAACCTGATGAGAATCTACTCTCCATTGCCAAAATGCTGATCCCCACGCATTAAGATTCTTAAAAACATCTACTAAGATATTAGCTTCAGTCTGATTGATGCTGCTAAATGTTTCATTAATAAATGTAACAATCTCACCCTCTTCATCAACGATCTTGTCTCTCTGAACATTATTCCATTCTCCTACATATAATGGAACATTTGCTAATTCAGCAGCTTGAACAAAAGTACTTAATCGTGATTCTTGATAAGGATTTTCTTGAGGAACTCCGTAAACACTTATTTTAAAGACTACATTACTTGTATTTTGTGGCGCCATTTTTGCTAAATTTGTTGGATTTAATTCAATAGGACTTTGCAAAGATACTGGAATATTCATACTGTATGCAATAGTTTTATCTGTATATTTTCTCAAGAAATCAACCATGAATGTATTATATTTTCCGATTTTTTCCCATTGATTTTTATCATGAACTTGAGGTTCACTTAAAATTTCATAACCAACAGTACTTGTATGATTATCTACAGTCTCTAGAATTTTTTTAAAATATTCCGTTTGTAACGTCCATCCATCTCCTCCATCTTTATCACGAATATTTCTATCCCACCAATTCGACCACCATACTTTAGCGGTAGGATATTTTGTACCACCACCACTTCCATAAAAAAATGCATAATCAGTTTCAAATAAAGAAAATGGGAAGCCAGTACCTCTTTGAGGATTTAAATAAGAAGAAGTATGGAATTGGTGATTGTCGTATAAAATATTTATACCGTATTTGTCAGCAGCAGTTGCAACAACTTTTAATTCATTTAAAAATTCCTCTGGATTTTTTATGAAAGATTCCCAGAAAACTAAGAAACGAACATGGTTCAATCCATTATCGGATAGTATTTTAAAACTTTCTTCAAAATAATTATCAGGAAGATCATAATTGGTATCTCTAGCTTGTGCCGTCCTTGTGTAAAAACCATGCATATTAACACCGTTATATGGTGGACCGCTCTTATCTTTTGGATCATTACTAATACTCCCGTTTATTTGTTGGAAAGAGAATGAATAAATCCCAGTATTAGAAATTATAAGAGTAAACATGAAAATAACTAGATAATTGAGAATATGATTTTTTGAAAAACGAATTAATTTCATGAATAATATGGTTTGTTATTTTGATATAAATATGTTATAATTTTTCCTTCTAGAAATATCTTATAATAAAAATTTAAATAATAAGTACATTAATAATTTTATCGTCATTTATATAGCATATTAATTTAATTTAGTAACGCAAGTGTTTAGTATCAAAAGTATTACAATCTTAGGTGTTACTATATTAGTTTCATTCTTAGCTAATAATTTAGATACTATTATTGATATATCATTTGCAACAGAAATTAAAAATCATACTACAAATTTTTCTGAAGTAGATAACAAGAGATTAGAAAATAATTCTATAGATAATAAAAAAGACTTATGTTTAAGATATGAAAACATTACAAAAACTATCGTAATTTGTAATGGAGTAGTAGATATTCCTATTATTAATGATTTTTTAAATAATAGTAATATACTAGAACGATCTGGAGAAAAAGAATGGGTTCTGAAGGGAAATATTTTGATACTTGAAAATGGAACATTAAATATTAATGGTCTCGATACTCATTTACTTAAAATAGATTCTGATTATTCCAATGATGTAGCCTATTCTATAATTTCGAGAGGAAATTTAATTATAGATAATACAAATATAACTTCATGGAATTCAACAAAAAATAGCATTCCTGATTTTACGACTCCTGACACACCTAGAGCTTATATATGGACATTTTGGAATACTGCTGGCAAAACGAATATTTCCAATTCGTTTTTAGGAAATTTAGGTTTCAAAAGTCATTCAGGAACAACAGGAATAACTTTTTTTTCTGGTAATGATAGTTTAATTAAAAATAATACAATTCAAAATAATTATATTGGACTGTATTTCTCAAATGCAATTTCTAATGTGACTATCACTAATAACACAATATCTAAAAGCCAATCCGACGGTATTGTTTTAGACTCGAAGACAAATAATATTAAAATAGTGAACAATAAAATTTCAGAAAATAATTTACATGCTATAGTATGTAAAAAAGGTTGCAACAATATTGAAATAAAAAATAACACGTTAGAAAATAATATTGGTATTGGCATTTTGCTAGAAAAAAATACCGGTAATAATAATGTTGTAGTAAACAATTTACAATCTAATACCATGGGATTAATGATTTCAGAATCGCAAAAAAATGACATAGTAAGTAATAGATTTGATAAAAATGGTAATGGAATATTTTTGAAAAGTGCAAAATTAAACTTTATTGATTTAAATAATATAACAAATAGTAATAACTATGGAATAAATATCTACAGTAATTCTACTGATAACATAATTCAAGAAAACAATATTAAAAAATCATTGAATAGCGGAATAAATATTGTAGATTATGGAACAAATAAAAATAAACTAATAAATAATAGCGTTGTTGCAGGCTCCAATTATGGAGTAAAGCTGGATAGAACGACTGGCAATATCTTAGAGAATAATACCATAGAAAAAAACAAGAATGATGATTTTTTTATAAGACAATCTAAAGACAATAAAATAATAAATTCTAATTTTAATTATACAGCATTTTTGCTGAGTGATAAAAAAAGCAATATAATAATAACAGATACTAAGAATAGGATTATTGATGGGAATAATATTACCAATACAGTTTATAAACTAAATAATACAATAATACTTAATTCAAATAATAACTTTACAAAATTAAAAACTACCGATATATCAGTAATCCCCCAATCATCCTATGTAAATATTACAAAAATTGTTGGTGACTTTATTGATAATAAAGGTTACAAAAGAATTGATTTAGTATATCCTGAATTAGGAATTGATACAAAATTCATATTAGGAGGATTTCATCCAGGTAACCAAGTATTAGTAAAAGCAAACAAAGAAATAAAAGATCTAATAAGTATAGATAGCAATAACAATAGTACTACAGAATTTACCTTGAAAAATGATCAATTATCATATAGAATAGAGTTTGAATTAACTACAACACCAATTTTAATTACTATAATAATTTTATCTATTTTAATTTTAATCGCTATTGGAATTTTCTTTCTGGTAAAGAAAAAGAGAAAGAGAGAAGTAAGTAGTTAAAAATCATCGCTCTATTCATATAGACTAAGATATTTAGATTATATCAATTTCTTTATTCTACTAGAAAAAATAGTTCAAAATCATATTTAATAAAAAGAAAAGAAATTTATGGATATGAAACTATAGAACTATGTATATTAAGTTATCAGTTCTATAAACGATTTCATTCACAAAGCTATTAAAATTTTTATTACAGAATAAGAACAAAATATAACTCCCTGATTTTAAAATTGGTCTATACGTATATAATCCTTATAGAAGAAAATTACTAAATTGTCATTTTAAACTTTAATTTAGAAC
>JALDXL010000060.1:0-10037 GCA_032155045.1 Nitrososphaerales archaeon | reverse complement strand
TTATTCGGATCATATATACTCCAATAGATATATTTATTTCAGTAAATTTTAAACTTTTTATAGCTAAGGTAATCTGCAGTCACATGAAGTGTCGTCCATATCTTACATCATTTGAAGTTAAAAAGGAAATAAATCTGGAAAAATCTCTTTTATGATTCCTATCCTATAATAATTTTTTTATTCTATTTGTTTCTTTTGTGGGTCTTTACCTCTATTCATAGCATTATCTATTACTTTTAGATCAATTGTAAATTCTTATCACTTTATAAGCTACTAATGATAGTTTTTGTCAACGATTTCATTACCTCTCCATTTGATACAGTATAATGCGAAATATGGTTGAGGCTAGACTCATGTACTGAAACTATTAATTATAGAAAAAATTGTATTAGAATAATAGTTTTTATTATTATTAATTAGATTGTTATTATTATGATTGTTTAACATCATTTCTTATACAAAGAACCATATTTTTCAAATTAACTTCCTACAACATAGTTCCAATCTATAAATATTATATTATTTAGTCCCTAATAACTCATTGTTAATAAAAACAAATTCCTTTAAATCTCTTTATATCTTCATCGTTCATGAAAAACAAATTATCTCATTTGACATATCTTCATTAGATATGCAATTTGGTTAGGTTCATCAATTTCGTCTCTTGTAATTCAACAAAATAGAATAATTATTTTTTGCAAATTATTTGGCATTTGTTCCCTATTTATCGAGCCTATAATACAACTATTCATTTGTTATTGTTATTAGATATACGCAAATATTAAACTACAAAATATCTTATAGGTTAATAATTAAAAAAAGTATATTATCTATGCCAAACTGATACTCTATCGATCATGATTTAAGAAAATATAAAAATTCAAAAGATATATGTAACATTCTAGATAATCTTTTTTGTTACTTTAAAATGAAATTAGGTTAAGGTTCTCTCAGTGATATGTATTATATATATCAAATTACTAAACGATAACCAATATTTATTAATTCCTATTACCATATTTTATACAGGAGATATTAAAATAGACCAAAAATTTTTAGAAATTCAAAATAATAAAAATAAACTAAATCAACTAAAAGATTTTAACGATATATTTGATTTTGTAAAAACTAGTGTATCGATAGTTTTTAAAATGAATAGAACAGGACTAAACTTAATTCTACAAGGAATGCCGAGTAGTCTAGGTGCTTATCATATTCTAGGCTCAAATATCATAGTTGCTAATAGATATATATTAGAATATATACAAAATACAAAATCTAAAGAGGAATATCATTCCTATATTTTTGCGGTATTGGCTCATGAGTATTTACATAGTTTAGGGATAATCGATGAAAATAAAGTTAGAAAAATGACTTATAAATTATGTTTGGATATTTTTGGGAAGGATCATATAACAGCTAGATTTGCAAGTAATCCCCTAAATGCCTTTCCGCAATTACAGTTGCTAGATAATAATAAATTTGAAAAAAGTTTTATGCAAATTAAAAAATTCGATGATAAAAATCTTTCATATATAGGATAAAAAGAAGGTGATATATGAGAATTCTGATCTATTTGATATTGTTCATACCTAATTCGAAAAGAAAATTTAAACCTACAAATATGCTTGATTATAAAGGTAGGGTATATGCATAGTAAAATCATCAGAGGTAAACAAGAAATAGAACCGGAGGATTTAAAAAAGAAAATAGACAATGATGAAAATATTTTTCTTTTAGATGTCAGAACCCCTCAAGAGTATGATGCTTGGAGAATTTCTTATGATAAACATGTAAATCCTAAATTAATTCCAGTTGATCGTTTATTTGTGAATGATCCTAATTTGTTGAAAGAAATTCCTAAGGATAGAGAAATTGTTACAGTGTGTGCACATGGAAATAGGTCATTAATGGCTGCGAATATACTAAATCAATTAGGCTATAATGTAAAGAGTGTAAAAGGAGGAATGGCAGGATGGAATAAAGTTTACGATGTTGCAGAAATTTCAGTTCCAAAAGAAGCTCCATTCCAAATATGGCAAATTAGACGGATATCAAAAGGATGTATGGGTTATATTATATCTTCCAAAGACGATAAACTAGCAACTGTTATAGATCCAAGTCGTGAAATTTATGAAGCTTTTTTAAAAATTGCAGAGGACAATGGACTACAAATAGTAAAGTTACTTGATACTCATCAACACGCAGATCATGTCTCAGGAATTATAAAATTAATCAAAACTATAACAACAACAGAAACTAATGCAGAACAAACATCAGCGTATTTTAGCTCACTTGAGGAATATGATTCTAGTAATAGTCAACTAAAAAATATATACTATGTTAAAGATGGAGATCGCATAGATATAGGCAATAAAGTTACATTAAAAGCAATTTATACACCAGGGCATACTAATGGCAGTATGTCTTTTCTTCTTGATTATTCTATTAATGATAATAATACGAATAATGATATAAATGACAACAATCGAACATATTCATATTTATTTACTGGAGATACATTATTTGTAGATGGAGTGGGAAGACCGGATTTAAGAGATCAATCTCTAAAGTTTGCTGAATTACTTTATGATACTTATCATAATAAAATACTTCAATTACGCGATGATACAAAAGTTCTTCCAGCACATTTTAATGGAACATCAATTGCTTTGAAACATACTGTTCCAATATACGAAACAATTGGAACAATAAAGAAAAAAATAAAACTTCTTTCAATGGACAAGAATGAATTTATTAAGTATATAACAGATACAGTACCACCCCGACCTATGAACTATAAAACGATAGTATCAATAAACAAAAAAATACTTCCTTATGATGAAATAGAAATGCCAGATTTAGAGGCTGGACCTAACTCCTGTATGATATCTTAATTATCATATAATTTATTCATTTTTTTATGAATTTATAGCTTGTCAGAGTTAAATTTTATGATTCGATCAAGATCCAAACAAATATTTTTCCACTACTTTTATTTTTAAATTGAATTCGATGGTTCAGTCTTTGATTTAAATTTCCTTTTATGGAAGTCTCATTTGACGAATCAAGCGACAGATAGATTTGAAGATTAAAATCGATATTGATAAAATACAGAATAAAATTTTAAAAATCAAATCTCAATATCTATTAATTTCTTACTAGATAATATTTGGATTTATTATCAAGAAAAGAAAATTTAAAACTTAAATTGATGTATCAAACCTTTACCACGAAGAAAAAAATTTATGAAATCATTACCGAATTTATAACTTTAGATTAATAAAATATTTATTAAATTACAAATAAATTTTGTTAAGGTTTAAATCCTATCAACAATGCAAATTCTAACCATTTCCAATAACAATCTACATCTACAAACCCTATCTTCGATAACCATTCTAATTGAATATTAATTTTAGTTAATCTTTTGCTATGTTCTTTATTTATAGGTGTCCGTCCCATTACTTTTCTAAAATATTGGTTTAATTTTTTAGATTCTGTCTTGATATGATCAAGATTACAAAAAATACCATTAGGCTCGAGATGAAAAAAAACTTCCGAATACAGCTCTTTTTTTCTCTTAGGTTTCAAATGATGTATTGCAAAACTAGATACAATAGCATCAAATTTTCCTATATTCTTAGGAATAGGATAAGTTAAGTCATGTTCTATTATCTGTACTGTTTTATCATTCAGAAATTCTTTCTTGAGTTCATTAAGCATAGGTGGAGAAAAATCTATAGCTACAGATTCTAAAAATGGAATTTTTTCTTTCAACAATTTTATCAATCTTCCATTTCCTGTTCCTAAATCAAGAATTCTATTTGGTCTTTTACTCGGAATGAATTCGCATAATAGAAATTCTCCTTCAATTCTATGAGGAATGTTGTTGATGCGATTTAAATAATCTACTACTCTCGAAGATGTTTGCCAATTACTGTGATCATCTGTTATTCTGTTTTTATTTGAGATCGCTTTATTATTGTCTGACAAGTAATACACTTTTAATAGACAAAAAACTGTATAAGTAATTTTCGTAATACTAACTGTAAAATTTTTATTTTAACCAATGAAACTTGATATGATATTATTGAACTCCTATAAATTAAAATAGTAGAATCTCGTTAAATATAGAATGAGTTGTGAATCACTTATTGTAGCAGCCATAGCAGGTTTGACATTAATAGCAACAGCCTTAGTTTTTCAATTCTTTAGCGATAGAAAGAAAGAATTTAAAAATTTAATAGCAGACTTGAGCATAAATAAATAAATAAATAAATAAATAATATTTTCTAAAACCTATATAATTTAATACGCAAAAAGAAATAATATTGTATGATAAATAAAAAATTTTTAAACTATCATTACAACAATAAAAAACAATTAGGAAATGATGATCTTATTCTTAAATGGCTAGATTTTCAAAAACAAGAAAATAATAATAAGATAAACACTTCAAATAACCA
Source organism: Nitrososphaerales archaeon (assembly GCA_032155045.1). Lineage (GTDB taxonomy): Archaea > Thermoproteota > Nitrososphaeria > Nitrososphaerales > Nitrososphaeraceae > TH1177. Next base: position 5,568 of record JALDXL010000060.1, on the reverse strand, counting down.
GATCCTAAATAAGTACTATAAAATTGCAATTGATTGTATTGATTTATGTACTCATCAAATTGAGAATTATCAAAATCTTCCAAAAGTATACGAAGAAATCAGTACTAAAATTGGAATATTAGAAAAAAAATATCGAGATTCAAGGGTAAGATCAGAAAAAGAAATACTATTCTTAAATATAGAAAATTGGAAAACTATTCAAAAGAAAATTAAAACAGAAATCGATAGATCCAGATAATACAATTCTATGTGTGTTATGTTATTCATTGCAAAATTATATATTTGAAATAAACACATTCATCAGTTATCATTGGTATTGTCAAAATTAGAAATATTATCAATCGATAATTTTTTCTAAAAATATATTGATGCCTTTTTGTATACTTTTTAAAATATAGCGATTCTATCTTTAGAGGTATTTTTTATATAAAATGTTGGAGCCTTTAGAGGCGATCTGTTTATTGACAATTAATGTTTATATCTACGTCTAATAGCTATATTTAGTGGAGCAATTATTAGCCAAATATATTGGGCAATATCCAAGTTAACAAATGAAATAATGATTGAAATTGTAAAAATTATGGGAATAGACATTAGGTTGCCCATGACGCCTTTTATAAAAAAATGATGTAAACTTTTATCTACTAATTGTTTATTCCTTGTTGCATGCCACCATATTGTTGCAAGCAAAGAACTTGTCATAATAACAATCAAACAATAGATAATATAAGGAATTTGATAAGTTCCATAATTTATTACTAGTGAAGTAGAAAGTGATAACAGAGTTATCAATAATAGAAATAGTAAATTTAGATATATCATGGAAATATGTGATCCTTTGATATGATTAAAAACTTGATGATAAGATACCCAAAATATAGATATTACAGCGAAACTTATTATATAACTTTCAAACTGTGGATAAAGATCATATAATTTATCTAGTAATTCAGGTTGTGTCAATTGAGTTGGTATATCTGGTATATCTATGGATAAAGCCATAAGAGTTATTGCAAATGCGAAAACTGCATCGCTAAAAGATATTACGTGTTCTACTTTAATAATTGGAGTAAATGACCCTGATGACATAATTAATCCAATAAAAAAATGAGATTATAATAATTTCTTATTTTTTTTATTGATGATTTTTAAATCGATATTCTTCAAATTGATTTAAATAATACTTAAATTTCTTTTTATAAATTATATAATTATTTATTATTTGGTTAATTTTAATGAATAAATTCTATAATATAATTATCAATGATAGTAATAATATTTCTAATTATAATTATTTAGATAATACAACACTTATGATTAGCGTGATTTTAAATAAAATAAAAATACGAATTAAGGTAATGGTAACTTTAATATATAAATATGAATAATCGAAATAGAAATTATACGAATTATCAATAACAGGAGGATCAATTTTGTGGTTACAATTGCAAAAAATGTTTATCTAATATAACTAAAGTATAATAATTATAAAATATTATTTGCATAAAATTGAATATCATAATAAAATTATGATTATATGAAAAATACTATAGATATGATACTTATAATTATTAATAAATAAGCAAAGAAATTTTGTATCGATCAAAATACTATGAATTACTTATATACTATATTATACTTGAAATTTTAATGGATTCAAAAATTAATACCATAATAATCTCTTCAATTCTAGCGTTTGCTTTAATTGCAGGGATACCAGCAGCATTTGTTAATGTGTTAGCACAAGGTGACGGTGGTAGTGATACTGGCGGAATGACCGGTGGTAGTGATACTGGCGGAATGACCGGTGGTAGTGATACTGGCGGAATGACCGGAGGCGAAGGCGGAATGACAGATGGTGGTAATACCACAGGTGGAATGACGAGTAGTAGCGACGTTGGAACTGCTAGTAACGGCGGCGGTGGCGATAGCGACGGCGGTGGCGATAGCGACGGCGACGACGATAGCGACGGCGACGACGATAGCGACGGCGACGACGATAGCGACGGCGACGAAAAGTAGCGGAAATTAAAAAATAATAACCAGTGACTAGCAAAAATATAGAAAATTTAACCTATTCTATATTTTTTATTTTTTAAACATATTGATCTGTTATCTATTCAATTTAAAATTTACTAGATGCTAAAAATTGTAGATTATTCATCTCTTGGTTGTGTATTAAAATTAGTGTTGCAATTTGTATAATGTTAAAAGTACAAAATCAAATTTAATTTTTGTATGTATAAATTTTACTCTTCATGTCCAAAGATTTGTTATACCAAAGAATTCTTTTTATAGACTTTAATAGTATAGTAATAAATCAAAATATTGAATTTGCATTATGCATAATAAATAAGTTTTAGTAACAAAAGAAAAGGAAAAGGAAGAGAGCCGATCAACTAGAATCTCTTCCATTCTTCCCATTCTATATTTATGAACCACTTCAATGGTCTAACAGTTTTGTGTTTTGGATTAAATATCTTCTTTGAATAAGCCGAGTGTAATAAATAATATTATATCTTAAAATATTTAAAATTTTAGATAATTTATTATAATAACCATTAAAATATAATGTAATATCTCTATATCAATTAAGATGAATTCTATGTCTACTACTAATTAAAAAACTGATAAAGCAAAGTTCTAAATCATTGTAGCTCCATATAATAATTATGTCCAATACAAAATCTATCCTTAGCCCAAATGATACGATTGTAAGCAAGAGAGGCTCTGGAATCTTATTTATTTTAGGAGTATCACTACTAATTATTGGATTTGGAACTACATTCTATTTTATGAATGATACTCTTATAATTTTAGTTTTATTAACTGGAATAATACTAATTATTTTTTCTTTTATTTATATAATTAAGCAATATGAAAGATCAATTATCTTACGACTTGGAAAATATCATAAACAAATAAGTCCTGGAATTAACTATAGAATTCCAATCATAGACAACGTATTGGTTATTGATATCAGAGAAAGAGTAAGGGAATTTAAAGCAGAAAGAATGTTAACAAAAGATAATGTTCCTGTTACAATAGATGCGATTTTGAGATACAAGATAATTGAGGATAGAACCAATGATGCTATTTTAAATGTAGAAAATTTTAATGAGATGATTCAACAAGTTTCACAAACAACATTAAGGAATAATATCGGATCTTCTTTATTTCAAGATATTTTATCTAAACGAGAAGAAATCAACCAACACATTAGATCAATTATATCTAATGAAGCAAGTAATTGGGGAATAGAAGTTGCAGGGGTTGAAATACGTCAAGTAATTATACCAAAGGAATTAGAAGCAGCAATGTCAAAACAAGCTCAAGCAGAGCGAGAGAAAAATGCTAGAATTATATATAGTGAATCAGAGATTCTCGTCGCAAAAAAATTTGATGAAGCATCAAAAGTTTATACAAATAATCCTACCGCATATGCATTACGACAATCAAATATGTTATTTGAATCAATAAAAGTTCAGGGGAATACAATAGTAATGGTTCCATCTGAAACGTTGAATTCCATGGGTTTTGGGAATTTAGCAATGACTGTCGCATATTTGGAAAATACTAAAAAAGCTGCTACCGCAATGGAAAAACAAGAAGATAACCAGTGATGGAATTTATACACAAATTAAAAAAAAATAACAAGATAGTTAAATTATAGAAGATAAACTAACCGATCTAGATAAATTATTTAATATTAAATTTTTTACTAAACTCTTAATTAAAATCATTTTACTCTGATTTCATAGATTTAATCTATCCAGATTAAGATCTTTATAGTTGTTCTTTTTAGAACGTTTTTTATAAATATCTTTCACACTACATATTTTTTACTTAATACATAATTTTTGTTCAGTTGTCTTTTGTAGATTTTTTCGAATAGTATTTATAAATATATTCTCTGATTTGTTCTCAACTTATCCAATTACGTGAATAATACCACATAATTACATATTGATATTGTGAGATTAAAAAATCTAGTTACATGGCTTTAGATTTTTTATAACAAGTATACTGTATTCAAAAATAATTATCTATGGCATTTTTTATCTTTTTGAACTTCTATCGATAGTTTCATAATAATATAGAAATTAAATATATAAAGTTTGCATAACAAAGAGAAGATGTTAAATAGATGATAATATAATTAAAGATTTTTACTATATTTACAATTAATAATTTTAAAACAGTCATAATTCAGAGAGAAGTATATGATAAAAATATGATGGAAATCATAACGTTCAAAAATCGGCGAAGGAAATTATAATACTATGCCTTATAACAAACTAAGTCCAGAAGAAGAAAGAGTCATTGTAAAAAAAGCAACAGAGCCCCCTTTTTCTGGTGAGTATGATCATTTTTACAAAGAAGGAACATATGTTTGTAGAAGATGTAATATGCCTCTTTTTTCCTCAAAAAGTAAGTTTAATTCCGGCAGCGGATGGCCAAGTTTTGATGATTATTATCAAAATGCTATAAGACATGTTCCAGATCCAGATGGAATAAGAACAGAAATAGAATGTGCCAATTGTTCTGGCCATCTAGGTCACGAATTCCTTGGAGAGGGTTTGACTAATAAAAATATACGAGAATGTGTAAATTCGTTATCTATAAGTTTTATCCCAAAGGAGAAGGAGTTGCCAAATAAAATAAATGAATGATAATCGAATCGAGATAGCCACAGTCGCAAATGGATGTTTCTGGTGCTCCGAAGCAATCTTCAAAAAAATTAAAGGTATAAAATCTATTCTACCTGGATATGCAGGTGGTGTATTAAAAAATCCTTCTTATGAGCAAGTATGTACTGGTATGACAGGACATGCAGAGTCAATTCAAATAAAATTTGACCCAAAAGTTATATCTTTTGAAAAAATTCTAGATATTTTCTGGCATACTCATGATCCTACAACTCTTAATAGACAGGGTAACGATGTTGGAACCCAATACCGTTCCGCGATCTTTTATCATGATGAAAAACAAAAGGAGATTGCAGAGAGATCAAAAAAAGAAGTAGAAAAAAAAACATTTTCAAAAAACAAGTAGTTACAGAAATTACTCCGTTTACGAATTTTTACGTTGCAGAAGATTACCACAAAGATTACTATGAAAATCATAAAGATGATCCGTATTGTAATTTTGTTATTGATCCAAAACTGTATAAACTGTTTCAAAAATATCGAAATGAAATAAAAGAATAATACTAATAAATTCTTTGAGAATAGGTATGCTATAAGCATCAAAAATACTTTTAAAATTACAAATCTTTGGATTTATATTAAGAGCCTATCCCAAAATTATCATCCTGTAAACAATAAGGCTATTCGCTAATTGTACAAGACCAAGATAATTCTCATCTTTCTTTTCATACCTTGTAAATAATTTCCTGAATCTGTTATGCCATGAATTAGTTCTCTCTACAACCCATCTTCTTGCTGGATGTTTCTTGTTCTGTTTCTTTTCTTCTTCTCTTCTGTGTCGTATATGTGGAATATATCTTCTCGTGACAATTTCTTGTTCTACTTCTTTGGAATGATATGCTTTATCAAGACACAGATT
>JALDXL010000059.1:0-10064 GCA_032155045.1 Nitrososphaerales archaeon | reverse complement strand
TCAGGATTTTCGTTTTTAAGGTTTTCATATACAGATATTAATTTATCTATAGCATCAGGACATAATTCTATCATTTTAGTATCTACTTCATTTCGTATAGTTTCGAATATCTGTTCAGGTATTTCGCCGAATTCTAGTTCTAATATTACATTATCTAAAAATTCGTAAATCCGATTTCTTACTGCAAAGATTATTTTATTAATTGAAGTTTTGGGTATAACAGCATACAGTGCATAACTTTCTGGTTTAAATCTATCCTTTTCTATTAATTTATTAAGTTCTTCAATATATATCGTATTTTGCACAATTAGTTTTTCATTTCTTTCTAATTCCTCTACTCCTACAAACAAAGGTTGAGGATTGAACAGCTTAAACAAATCATTCTTTAGTAATAATTGTTGATGATACATATTATAAAAAAGGAAATTGACATACCTATAGGCGGGCACTAATTTTTTAACATTTTTTAATGATATTACTGATAAATGATCATATCCCATTAATTCGTTATCGATCCATGGTTATTATCTAAGATTCCAAGATATCTACAGACCGATTTACAACCAAGTAATAATGTAGGAGTATCTTGGTCTTTATTTAATAGATTAGTTCTAAGTTGTTTCGCTAATGTTAACGCCTCTTCCTTTTTCCCAATGCTAAATTATTTATCAAACATATACTTCTATATTTTCAATAGATTGTTCTTTTAGAATTTTTTGATATTCTAATTGGTATGGTAGAAATTTATAATCTTCCCACGTCATTTTATTTCTTCTGTGATTTTAAAACCCCAATTTGGATCAATAGGAATCATCAATTTTTTTTCATTATATATTTATCAATTTTCTTCTATTAATATTACTATGTAGTACTAAAAAAACAAAAGAATCAGCGATTAATCAGTGATATTCTTTAAGATCTATATCAGTGCGTTTCTCGCCGCAATTGTCGCAGACCATTTCAGAATGACTTTTTGTTTCTCAATGGTTCTTGTGATTCCCAATCTTTGCCAGTTTTCATTGTAGGACGGAAATGTCCTTCTTTACATGTTGAACATAACTCTAATTCTTTCGAAATTTATATCATAACCCGTTTTTTTATGGTAATTTGTTATTTATTCTAGAAACTTTATATTTATATAATATAATGCTTTGATCCAATTTTATATACCATACATAAAAAAAAGACGCTCGATTATATTTCTAAGTTTTCAATATATAAATTGGGTTTGAATCCATATCACTAGTGTTATGGGAATTGCTAAACCCAGAGTTTTCATTGTTCAAGAAAACGAAGATGCAAACGTGGTCCTTACTGGCACACTATGGGAAAAGGGATTTGAACCTTTCAAATTCACAAATGGAACTGAATGCCTAGTACAATTTAATGAAATGGAAGGAAAAGTTGATGCAATAGTAGTTAGTGGCATTATAGCAGCTGATATAAACTTGATGCTAATAGATAATATTAAAAAAATTAATAGAAATACCAAAGTTTTTGTTATTGCAGATAATGATTCGGATAGAAAAAAGATACTGAGCTATGGTGCTGATGAATTTGATACTAAACCTACTAGTCCAGAAAATATTGCTGATCAGCTTCTAATTTCATTATCTCGAGAAGCAGTTACAGAAAACAGATAAAGTTACTCATCGAATTAATTTTTGTGTTTTCTTATTTTTATTAAAGAAGATTTATTATTGATTATAAATCATTTTATTTTGTGTACTTGTAAATAAAAATAAAAAAATGAATTACATTATTGTTAAAAGAACAAATCTATAGTTTAAACTCATAGAGGAGCATGGTGTGTAACACCATCTTTTCCAATTTCAGTATCGTCATCATCGTCCCTAACATTGTTAAGATTCTTTTTTTTGACAGATGAAATTGATTCTATATTCATTTTATCAATTAAATCTCCATATCCACTCTCAATGTTGGAATCTTAGTTACTTTCCATTATAATTAAATTATAATTGTAGTATAAAACAGATTTATAAAAATAATTTACCAATTCATTGCTATTATTTCTTTATATCCTTTTTTGTATCGTACCTTTAGTAAATAGTATTTCATGATTCCCAGGAGTGATATCTTCCCATACAACATAGATATGGTTATTAGCTACAGCAATTTGGGGACATTCTGAAATACCGGTATTATTACTTAAATTCACTATTTTAGTTGACTGAAAATCGCTTTTGATGTCTGCTATGAATATATCATGATTTTCTTTTGAAATTACATTTTGCCATACTACATATGAAGGATCATGAGTGGAGATTTCAATATTCGTAGGAAGATTAACCTTTTCAAAAGAATTTTTATCTTCAGATTTAATAACTTGAATTGTATACGGTTCTGTGAAACTAGTACCATTATTATAGCTCTTGACAAAATATACATCATTAATATTTTTTGAATGTAGTCCTCCCCAACCTATCAATACTTCATCTTTAGACACTGATATTTGTGCTTCTCCAAAATTATTGTTAACTATTCTAACGCTATTTTCAAAAGTATTTCCTTTATCAGAACTTTTTATAAAAAACAGTCCACCATTTTCATTATCTTTAGAAAAGTTATCATTATTTTCACTATTCCAAACAATGTATACATAATCATGATATGAGTTGACTTTTGGATAAGAATCATTGGCATTGGTTGCTAATTCTATTGTATCATTAAAAATATTGCCACTATCAACAGAACTCTTAAACATTATACTACTATTTTTATAGTTATTTTGGTCGACAATATCTTGCCATATTACGTATACATTATTATTAGAAGCAGAGATTTCTACATTATTTGAATTTTTAGTACTATTGCTTAAATTTATAGCCTTGCTAAATGTAGTGCCGTTATTTTCACTTTTTGTGAACATTATATATGTATTATTAGAATTGGTGTTGTCTGCCCAAACAATAAAGATATCATTTTTAGAAACTGCAATTTGAGGATGTTCTGAAAATCCGGTATTATTACTCAAATTTATTGGTTTACTAAAGGTACTACCATTATCTTCACTTTTTATAAAAAAAATATCATAGTTATTTTTAGAGTCATCATTAATAGATTCTTGCCATACCAGATATACAGTATTGTCAACTGCCCCTATCTGAGCATATACTGAATCGAGAGTATTATTTGTAATATTAGTCACATTGGAAAAGTTGAAATCTGTCGATAATATATTATTATTAATACTATTTTGAATTTTGAAAGAATTACTCGGAGATAACTTTTTTTCATCAATTTCATCTATTGCAGATACATCATAAATATAAAATAATGAATTTATAATAATACTGAATAGAATCAATTTTAGTTGATACCTATCAACAAGAGAATAAAGTAGAGAATTTGATTTTTTGATATTCATACTACCATAGCTATAGGTTTTCAATCTATTTCAATATTTGTAAAACACTTTACTCAAATTTATATGAAATAAGAAGATTTGAAAATATTTTGATAAATAACGTTTTAATAAATTATTCTTAAATATAACCACAATAATATGAATTAAAGATGATTGTTATGAAAGAATAATCAATACAAACATATATTTTGATAAATATAAAATTTTCAATTTAGGAATAAAATATATGATTAAAAAATATTTCCTTAATTTAAAAAATCTTAATTCTTAAAAATAATTGAATTTGTTATAAATTGAAAAAATTCAAGAATTATTTGGAATAACAATCCAAAAAGGAGTTTTTCCAGTATCGATATAGTCAATTATTTTTAATTGTTCAGTATCGATTAATACTACTTTATTAGTTGAAGTTACATCTACATATAATAGTTTGCCATCTATATTAGTCCTTATACCACGAGGTTCATTACCAACATCAATCTGTTTAACAAGTTCCAATTTAATAGGATCTATGACATTAACCTTATCTGAACCTATTCCAGATACATAGACCATTTTTCCATTTGGTGAAACATCTATTCCATGATGTCCAGTGCTAACTGGAATTTTTTTGATAACTTGCTTGTTTGCTATATCTAAAACTGCTACTTCACTTGATCCTGCATTTGCAACGAAAAGATATTTGCCATCTGGAGTTATATCCAAGTTATGTGGCCCTTTACTAACCATAATTTCTCCAATTTTATCAAATGAAGTCATATTATAGTTATTACCTTATCATCTCCTTGAAGTGTAATGTATGCTAATTTTTTATTATTGTAATCGGTAGAAAATACTATATTATGAGGAACTTTACCCACTGGTACTTCTTTTATTACTGTCATATTTTTGAAATCAATAATACTAATTGTTCCTGAAACTTCATTAGCAACTAATACATATTTCTCATCAGGAGATATTTTTACTCCCCTTGGAGTTTCTCCAACCTTGATTTTAGCAATTAATTCACTACTGTTGGAAATATTGTCTTTATTATTGAATACATATATGTGATTATCTCCGACTTGAAGCAATTATTGTTTCTCCATCAGTAGTAGTATCAACATATGTCATATCTGGACCGGCAGACAATGTTTGATTATTAGATAAAGATAATACTGCATTAGCTCCGAGAAGAGTAGTATATATATTATCATCTATTTTTTGTGAATAACCTGAATTTGTTATTTGATTAAATTGAGTCTGTTGATCATGTATTTGTTGAGCATATGAAAAATCAAAATCGGTATATGACATAATTGAAGATATGGAAATTGTTGCTATGAACAATATAATAATAGTAATTAATTTATGCATTGAATTTGAAAATTGATTATTGTATAAAAGCGTTTATTGGCTTATCTAAAAGTTATTTATTATTAAAAGACCATTGTACCAATAGAGTTCAATATGTTTTTGTAATACAAGACGATCGTTCTGTCATTATATTTTTCATAGGCATAATATAACAAATGGAATAAAGATAGATTAAGATCACAACAATTGATAAGAATTCGTAAATTCTATGGCTTCTTCAGATAGTTCTTTCAATTGTAGTTCTGTAAAATAGTCTAAATTTCGTTGTTATTATACAAAATCATAATTATAATTTTTAATTTGAAGATTTACTTTTACAAGTTAAAAAAAAATAAATTATGATTTCTTTTTACTTGTAAATAATTTGGTATAAATTTGCTCATTTCTTTTAACATAGGTTCAAAATCAGATATATTATCTGTTATGAGATAATCCATTTTTTTCTTTACTGCAGTATACAATATCGATAAATCAGCGAAATTACTGGTAGGATTAATACGTCTATTTCTTTGAAGTTTTCTTAAAATATATGAATCATCGCTATTATCAACTAATTCATACAATCCAATATTAGAGTCATTGAATTCATATTTACCTAATTCATCAATATCCATAATTGAAGTAAGAATTCTTTTAATACCAATAATTGATATTATTTTATTCATACAATTTTTTTTAGTAATATCTTTAATTTTATTTATTTCATGTTGTTGTATCGTGGTAATATACAAATTAGTATAATGTTTGGAATACTTCTTAAGTTGCGGTACTAATATTCTATGATTTGTATAGATATAATCTAAAGTATTAGTATCAAGCATTATTTCATACAATAATTATCACAATATAATAATTCAAAATAAGAAATTTAAAATTAATGTATTTAATAAAATGTATAAACCAACTCAACACCAGAGGATTATGATATTATTAATATTTATAACAATACTATAATTTTTTGTTCAGTATCAAATTTATAGAAAATCAATAATAATTATCTAATCTATATAATGATTGTAGATTTCGATCAAATACTACTCCAAACGGTTTTAATACAGTATTACAAGTATCAATTAATAATTTTGAATATCTTTTAACATCATAATTATTTTTATTGTCTTCTAACAATTGAAAAGGAAGTACTCTTTTTGATTTAGATCCATTGAAGTTTAGTATAATATATTGTAAGGTTTGACCAGCTTTTAGGTATTCGCCATTTAATTCAAGCTGTCTTATAGCATTATTCTCTAAAGTATTCCTTTTTTTATTATATTGATTATAATCTTTGGAAAGTATCTTGGTAAATAATAGATTTTCAGGATCCACTTTACGATTTTTTAATAGAGAAAGATAATCTTCAATTTTTTTTAATGTTAAAGGTATTTTATTTTGTTTAATATCAGAAATTGAATTTCCCTGTGCTAACAGCTCTAAAATTTCATTTTGACATTGTGACAAAAATTTAGGCGTATCGTGTCTTCTTGATTCAATTCCTCTAACCTTTAAAATCCCATTTTCGAAAACTCCAAAGTATCTATTTAGTACTGGAAGATCAGAATTAATTTCAGAAGGGAGAAATGCAATCCATTTGTATGTTCCTTCAAAAGTGATATCAAATTCGGTTTCTTTTTCTATAGTTTCTTTTAATTTAAAATAATCTTTTTTAGTAGTATTGTCTTTTTTATTTACCCAAATTGAATCTACTATTCCGTGTAAGACCTCAAAACCCATATCTTCCGCAATATGCATTGTATGAGAAAGAATATCTCTTGCAAAAGCACAAACAGCTATATGTGCATCTATTCGTCCAAATTTCGCATTGCTAAATCCCAAATAACCAAAAGAGGTTACAAGAATCCATTTTAGTGCTGATTGTCTTTTATCATAAATACTCTTTAGTATTGGATCGGATGTTTCATTTTTTAGATCTTTATATCTCAGTCTCCTTTTTAATACTATTTCTAATGATTCTGGAATCAATCCTCTTTTATTGCAAATATGATAGTTTAGTTCAGGTACTTTGAATAAAGGATTGTCAAAACAGCATTCACAAGAGATAGTCTCTGCTGAAACATTTCTCTTTAACATTATATTTGGATATAGAGATACAAAATCAAATTCTGCTACTTTTTCATATACTCCAACTTTAGGCTCTAATATCAAACCACCTCTATCAGCTAAAAAAAGTTCAATCATATTTTTAGGGTGTTCATTTAATAACGGTTTCCAAGGTATCAGTAAATCTTTTTTTGTTGCATTATAAAGATGCAAACTGGTTAAACACCTTCCGATTGAAGCCCTTGATGCTTCATGTAGTGACATTCTGCACAAACTGGATATTTCAAATAAACCTTCTAAATCTGAACCAGTTCTGAGTGGAAAGGAATTACTTTTGTCAATATGAATTCTTCCAAACAGTTTGATAGTTGATGGTTTAAAATAGGATCTGCCATAAGAAACAAAGGAATTTCCTTTTCTTTTAGGAGTTGTTAAAGATCTATTATTATCTCTACTAAGGAATAATTCAATTCCATTTATTTTTGCTCTATAAATCAAATAAGGAAAGGTAAATGAGTCTCCATCTTCAGTAAAAATGAAATCTGGATCTATATTGTGAACAATTTTTATTAATTCTTGTAGTAATTTTTTTTCGGATTTGTCTGAAATATCTATAATACGATCTTTATTATTATTATTATTATTATTCTGATAATGTACAATACTAATAGAATTTACTTCATCTGTTATTTTTACTATTTTGCCTTTTGGAAACTTGAGTTTGATATGAATTTTTTCAAAGTATGGAAGAAAGTAATTGGTAGATCCGACATAGTCGTTGTTTTTAAATTTCCAAACTAAAGTTGATTTATCATAAGTTATTTCAAAAAGTCCTAAAGGAAATATATTATGTTCAAAAAAATATTGTTGTTCTGGAAGTAAATCCACATTGTATAATCTAAAATCTTTATTCATTGTTTCAATCAAATTTGCTAGTTTCAACTTTTTACCTAATGTGGTAAGTCTCAAGACTGTAGATTGTTTTGTATCTGTTATTGTTTCAGATTTTTTAACAAAGTCAAATGAGCTAATTAAAGATAAAATATTATCGTTTTGAACTAATTGTTCAAGTTTAGATTCATTATTAGAAACAACATAAAAATAATTTCGCCATTCTTCTTCAATTTTAATATACCGTTTTTTACCATCTTCTGAATCCTCTTTTAGTCTGATCCAGAAAATCATCTTGCTGTTATCTTTAGATGGATATACATCAAACAGCCAACCAGTAATAGTTGAGTAGTTTTTACTTTTCATTTTTAAATAAGCTTTTATTTTGTTTCAAAAATCAAATACTTGTGATGTTTGAGAAAAATAGACACAAGAACTGAAGTAGTAGAATGTTCTGTCCATTTTGTAGCAATTGCTGAAGAGTATTAGTAACATCTATTTAGTATCTCGTAAAATAATTCGATATTTCGTTTCCTTAGATGACCTGCATCTTTTCCGTGATTCTATTTCTTTTGTAAGAATATCATCATAGTAGGAAAGGTGGAGGAAAGAAGATGAAGTTTCTTTCATTTTTGTATCAGGATATAATTAGTAATAATGATTGAAAAAATATTGCTTTTTTCTTTAATTGTAACATCATTTTTTGATTGTATAAAGCTATTGAAAACATAATTGGATTTATTCTTGTTGGATTTGCTACATATGAAGATGAAGAATTAAAAAGATATACGATTGAAAACATGTGTTTAAAAATTTGATATTCTTTTTTATAATGCTGTTTATACATTTTCCATTATTTTTATTCCAATAATGCAGGCTATTCCAAAAGACGGTATTGTTCTAACCATTTATTTTGCACTTCTGGTATTTGTTGTTATTTTTTGATTTTTGTATTATATTATTTCTAACAATTTTTTGAAATCCACCTATCATCACAGGAGAGAAAACAGCAGTAATTATTGATTTTGAAATACAATTTATAGACTTGACCATATATTGCAAAAGTCGTTTTCTTTCAGAAAGATGTATTTGCTCATCTGTAGCAAATAAATCTGTGATTATTACAATATCTGACTTGTACTTTTGAATCATCTTAGTTAAATTATGAATTATTGTATCAGCAAGCTGATGAATAGTAAAAGATCTTACTACTATGATTCTTTCTAAAACCGAATTAACGTTCATACCGTATTGAATAGCATAATCTACAAAGCTGTAAAAATCCAAATGGGTTGATTGACCTCTAATGCTACCATCAATGATCATAACAGTAGGAGATTCTAAACCATTATGCTTCCTTGGCAATAATGCTTTAACAGCCAATTTAGAGATTAAATTGTAAAGATTTAGAAAAAGAGTAGGATTATTTATTGTTAAATCAATTAATTGATTTTTTTGCCAATCAAATTTAAACGATTTTAATAAATATTCATGAGCTGATACAAAAAATGGATTTTCAATTTTATAAAACATTTTAAATTACCTTATTTTATTCAATAATGAAATTGCATATAGAATCTGTATACATAAAATATTGAAATAAGCCGTCATTTTATTAAATTCTTTGTATATTGATTTCTTTTTTTTAAATATATAAGACGTATCCATTATTAAACCTCGGACCATTAACCTAATTTAACATAACTGCCATACTTAATCTTTATGTCAATTTAACCTAAATCTAAGAAATAATATTATTTTAATCAAATAAAAGTTATATCACACTATATCCGGATAAATATATATAAATGCCACAAAAGAAAGGCTGGTTAACAGTACAAGTCAGAGAAGAGGTTAAAAACAATTTATTAGAGTTATACAATAAGGATAAAAAAAGACCTTCCAATCAAAAATTTACAGCATACCTAGATCTAATGTTAAAAAATACAATAGAATTTACTAAACAAATAACAGAATATGGTGCATTTCTTGAATTTATTTCTGCTATAGATAACCACATAGCTGTTAAAGACAATACTATTAATAGACTTATTACAATATATATAAATTCAAAAAGGAAAGAACTGCAATGTGATTTTTGTGAAAAAAATGACTGTCTGCATATTGGATTTTGTTTTGCGGTACCTGAAATTTACAAAGTTTTAATTGAAAATGGTTTTAGACCAAAAAGGAAAAAAATAAATAGATAATTTTAAATCTCAATTTAGTAAAATGGTCAGAAAAAATTATTGATATAATATAGGAATTATGTTATTTAAAAGTAGAAGTACATTCTCATGATTTTTGGAATATATTACATAAATATATTCCTGTTTATGTTGAAAGAATTAATTGGTTGAAAGTAAATTGG